>JAZBPO010000288.1:0-6107 GCA_036351675.1 Pseudomonadales bacterium | reverse complement strand
GACGGGCGGATTCAGACCGCCGGACTTGAACCCGAGCGAGTAGGACAGGTAGAGGAGCGTGTCGTCCGTGAAGGACAGATCCGGTGCCCAGTCGACGACGAAGCGGCCGGTGACCGCGTCGAAGGTGTCCGAGGCGTCGCGGAACAGCTGGTTGCCGGGAGTCGACGGATCACCGTCGTACTCGCCGGCCGCGGCCGACGCCGCCAGCAGCTCGGTCAGGTCGGCGACCGGCACCGGGCCGTTGGCGCCGATGTAGGTGTTCGAGCCGTCGAGGCCGGTGAGCGTCGTGGCGCCGGCGAGCAGCGGCAGCTGACGGTCGCGGATCGACTTCTCGTCTTCCGAGTAGCGCAGACCGACGGTGATCTTCACCGTGTCGGAGACGTCGTAGTAGGCCTCGCCGAAGACCGCGAAGGACTCGAGACCGTAGCGATCCGTCTCGTTGTTGAAGTACGGCGTGCCGGCATTGCCGAAGGCCGTGGTCGGGTCGGTGATGACGCCGGCGCCGAGCAGGCCGAGGGTGCCGAACAGCGTGTTGGCGTAGTCGAGGCCCGAGGCCTGCACCACGTAGTCCGTCTCCGTCTCGAAGTCGAGATAGTAGCCGGAGAGCAGGAAGTTCATCGGGCCGTCGAGGTTGGTCGCGAGGCGGAACTCGATGCTCTGCTGCTCGGAGTCCGCGAGGCTGAGGTCGCGTGCCGCGCCCGTGCCGTCGAGCACGAAGGTGCCGCCGGGTCCGCCGAGCGCCGTGTCCGCACTCGGCACCTCGCTGAACCACAGCGGGCAGCCGTCCTGCGTGCCGTAGAAGGCGCAGGCCGCCGGCGAGATGGCGCAGAAGCCCGCGGGCACGGTCGCGGCGTTCTGGATGCCGCCGGTGCCGTTGTAGTCCATGCGCGAGGAGACGAAGGTCTCCTGGTAGCTGACGATGGCCGTGGCCGTGAGCCAGTCGTTCACGTCGTGGGTGATCGTACCGATGAGCAACGTTTCGTCCGCTTCGTACTGCGGGTCGAAGAAGGCCGCGACGTCACGGTCGTCGTTCGGGTTCTGGTCCGCGATCGGCGAGAAGATGTTGAAGGCGCCGAGCGCAGGGTTGCCGGTCAGCGCGCCGACGACGAGGTTCGATGCGAACAGCTGACCGAGCGTCGCGTTGCCGTTGATCGATTCGCTCGCGAGCGTGGTCGGCAGGCAGCCGAGGATGCCCGAGGGGTCCTGGTCGCAGAACTGCTTCTGGCTCCGGGTACGCGAGGAATCCTCGTCGAAGTAGGAGGCCATGATGTCGACCGTGGTGCGGTCGGAGGCGAGCCAGCGCAGCGAGCCGCGGATCGAGTACTGCTCGCGATCGTCGACGTCGTTGCCGGTGACGAGGTTGTCCGTGTAGCCGCCACGGTCGAGGTAGATGCCCGCGACGCGCACGGCGAGCGTGTCCGTCAGGGGCATGTTGAAGGCGCCCTTGATGCGGCCGTGGTCGTAGTTGCCGGCCTGGATCTCGACGTCCGCCCCCATGCCGTCGAAGTTCGGCTTCGCGGTCTTCAGGTTGACGGCACCGCCGGTGGAGTTCCGGCCGAAGAGCGTGCCCTGCGGGCCACGCAGGATCTCGACCTGCTCCATGTCGTAGTACTCGGTCTCGAACAGGCGCGGCGACTGCAGGTACACGTCGTTGACGTGCTGGGCGACGCCGGAGTCACCGCTCGTTGCGGTCAGCAGCGTACCGATGCCGCGGATCGTGAAGTTGGAGCCGGTGAAGTTGCCCTTCGAGAAGGACACGTTCGGGACGTTGAACTGCAGGTCGGCGAAGGTGTCGATCTGCTGCGCGTCGAGCGCATCGGCGTCGAAGGCCGAGACGGAGATCGGCACGTCCTGGACGGACTGGGCGCGCTTCTGCGCCGTGACCACGACTTCCTCGATCTGGGCATGGGCCGCCGGGATGGCGGTGGCCGCTGCGATGGCGGCCGCGAGTACGGTCTTGCGGGGTATGCGGATGGCGGGCACGACTCCCCTCCTGTGCTGCATCCAATTGGATCCCCGCGAACTACTGCGGGGGTGTATCGATCGTGTTACGACGGTGTTGCGGCCACGGATCATGCCCAGAGTCGGGGCTGTCGTAAACAGTTGAAACGTCTCGTTTCGGTGCGCTCATGGGCGGTGCGTCCACTCGAGGCACTGTTCGTGGGCGCTTTCTCAGCATCCCATCGAGCAATTCAGGCGCTTCGAAGCGCCTGCGGCCCAGGAAGGCGGTCGCATGGCGGCCCGGTGTGCGCATCGCGCCCGGGCTCCGGATGCCGCTCGGCCACAGGAACAGGCGTTCGCCGCGCTCGCTGCCCCGGAGCAGACCCTGGTCGTCGAAGGGGGGCCGCTCCGGGCCGGCGGCGAGCAGGCTGGCCCAGGGCTCCAGGGTGTAGCCGCGCACCTGCGCGCCTGCGGGCGTCGGCCCCGCCGCCGTCAGTGCGCGCAGCAGGTGCTCGTCGGATGTGTAGTGCAGGCGGGGTGTCGCCGCCGCCTGCGGACCGGCGATGCGCAGTGGTGGTTCGAGCACGGTCTCGTCCGCGTCGAGGAACAGGAACTCGCGGTCCGAGGGCGTCGCGACCGTGTAGAAGCAGCCGCAGGGATGGATGCTCTCCCAGAGCAGTGCCCGGCCGTCGTCCCCGACGGTGACGCGCAGCACGAGGCCGTCGACGGCGCCGCCGTAGGGATCGAGGAACCAGGTCCGTGGCCGCCGCGTGAACCAGAAGGTGTAGGAGAGCTGCAGCAGCACGTGCTGTCCCCAGCGCACGTAGCCGTGATCGAGATAGGCCCGAGGCCGCCCCGTGTCGACGAAGGGCCGACCGTTCCGCCCCGAGAGCGCGCCGGGCAGCGTGTGTTCCGCGATCGCGTGGGTCGCGAGTTCCGGGGCGAAGGCGGCGCCGAGGCGATCGAGGGCTGCGCCATCGGGGACCGGCCAGCCGGCGGGATGACCCGCGCGCAGGCCCAGCAGCAGTCTGGCGAGGGCGCCCGGCGTCTCGGGCGGGCGCGGCTCGGGCCGATGGATCGAGGTCGGTGGCGGCAGCCCCGCGGCGATCGCGCGCCGTTCCCCGGCGCTCCAGCGCGCGGCGCCGGCGCGCAGGAAGGGCCGCGCGAAGACATAGCCGCCGAGGAGCCGCCGCCCCGACAGATAGAGTGCCGGTAGCGGCTCCCGCGCGAGGGCCTCCAGCCGTGACGGCGATGCAGCGAGGCCGGTGACGGCGATCCGTGCGCAGCGCGCGGCGGTCTGCAACGCGGCCGAGGAGACTCCGGGTTCCAGTTCCAGCGCCTGCAGTTCGAGGGTCGCCATGGCGTCGAGCACCACGGCGACGCGTCCACGCTCGCCCGTCGCGAGCGCACGCTGCAGTTCCGATCGGAGGAAGGCGTCGCGGCGCAGCCAGGGTTCCTCGACGCTGCGCGCATGGCGCGGGTCCAGGTCGGCCGCCGCGTCTAGACGCGCGCGGAGGCCATCGCAGTCGTCGCCCCGAGCGGGCGCGGCGACGAGCAGGCTCAGCGTGAGCAGGGCCTGTGCTGTAATGCGTCGCGGGAGGTCCATCGCATGCATCCGAAGTCGTCAACGTCCGCCGGCCGCCGTCTTCTCGCCGCCCTGCTCTGCCTGGCCGCATCGGCAGGCTCCACAGCCGCGCTCGGAGCCGAGGCGGTGCTGCGCCTCGAGCTCGAGGGGCTCGAGGCGCCGGCCGAGATCCTCGTCGATCGCTGGGGCGTGCCGCACATCTATGCCCGGGACAGCTACGACGCATTCTTCGTGCAGGGCTTCAATGCGGCCCGGGATCGACTCTGGCAGATCGACCTCTGGCGTCGCCGCGGCCTCGGCCGCCTCGCGGAAGTGTTCGGCCCGGACTTCGTCGAGCAGGACAGGGCGGCTCGCCTGTTCCTCTACCGCGGCAGCATGTTCCGCGAATGGCTCGCCTACGGCTCGGACGCGAAGCGCATCGCCGAAGCGTTCACGGCCGGGGTCAATGCCTTCGTGGCGCTGACGGAACGCGATGCGTCCTGGTTGCCGCCCGAGTTCGAACTCCTCGACTACCGGCCCGCACGCTGGGCCGCCGAGGACGTCGTGCGCATCCGCAGCCATGGCCTCTGGCGCAACGTCGTGAGCGAGGTGCTGCGCGCGCGCAGCGCCTGCGTCGCCGATCTCGATGCGGACCGGGTCCGGCAGCCCCTCGAGCCGGCCTGGACGCCGGCGCTGCCCGAGGGCTTCGACCCCTGCAGCGTGCCCGAGGGGGTGCTCGAGGTCTATCTGCGGGCGAAGGCGCCGGTGCGTTTCGACGGCGCCGGTCTGCCGCAGCTCGCCGCGCTCGATCCGGAAGCGGTCTGGCGCCGCGAGCGCGGCATCGGCAGCAACAACTGGGTCGTGGCGCCGACGCGCACGGACACGGGCCGGCCGATCCTCGCGGACGATCCGCACCGCGGTCACGCAGTCCCGTCGCTGCGCTACATCGCGCACCTCTCCGCACCGGGCCTCGAGGTGATCGGCGCCGGCGAGCCCGCCCTGCCGGGGATCTCCATCGGTCACAACGAACGGATCGCCTTCGGCCTGACCATCTTCCCCATGGACCAGGAAGATCTCTACTTCTACGAGACCGACGCGGGTGACCCCGGGCGCTATCGCTACGGCGACGGCTTCGAAGGCCTGCGCGAAGTGCGCGAGCGCATCGCGGTGCGCGGCGGCGAGGACGAGACCGTGACCCTGCGCTTCACGCGCCACGGCCCCGTGGTGTTCGAGGAACCGGAGGCCGATCGCATCTGGGCGGTGCGCGCGGCCTGGCTGGAGGAAGGCATGGCGCCCTACTTCGGCAGCGTGGAGTACATGCGGGCACAGAACTGGGACGAGTTCGTCGCCGCTCTCAACCGCTGGGGGGCGCCCAGCGAGAACCAGGTCTACGCCGACGTGGACGGCAACATCGGCTACAAGCCGGCGGGACTGCTGCCCCGGCGACCGGACCACGACGGTCTCCTGCCGGTCCCCGGCGACGGTCGCTACGAGTGGGACGACTTCCACGACATGGACGAACTCCCCGAGAGCTACAACCCGGCGCGCGGCTGGGTGGCGACGGCGAACGCCCTGACGCTGCCGCCGGACTTTCCGATCGACGACGTGCGCGTCGGGTTCGAATGGACCGCGCCCTGGCGTCAGGATCGCATCGGCGAGGTGCTCGCGGCCCCCTCCACGCATCGCTTCGCGGCGTCCGTTGCGCTGCAGCGCGATCACGTCTCCCTGCCGGCCCGCGCCATCGCCTCGGCCCTGGCGGCTGTCGAGCCGCGCGAGGAAATCGACGGGCGCGCCCTCGCCCTGCTCCGCGGCTTCGATGGCGAACTCGCGCCCGACTCCGCCGCCGCGGCGCTGTTCGAGGTCTGGTTCTCGCGCCATCTGCGGCCCGCGGTGGCGGCGGCGCTGCTCGGTGCGGACGACGGCGAACGCATCGGCCCGGCGGACACGCGCGTCACCGTCCGCGCCATCACCCGCCCGGGCGAGCTGCTCACGACAGCAGCGCGCGACAACCTCGTGCGTTCCACCCTGATCGCGGCCTGGGCCGACGTCGCGGGCCGGCTCGGCTGGGAAGAGGAAGAATGGCGCTGGGGCGATCTCCACCGCAGCTACTTCGTGCACCCGCTCGCCCCCTTCGCGGACTCCGCCCTCGGCGAGGCCATGACGCTCCTCGACCGACCCATGGGCGGCTCGGGCGAGACGCCCAACAACACGCGCTACGGCGACGACGACTTCCTGGTCCGCGGCGGCGCGTCCTTCCGCATGGTGCTCGACGTCGGCGAGTGGGACGCCGGGCGCATGACCAATGCGCCGGGTCAGTCCGGCGTCCCCGGCAGTCCCCACTACGGCGACCTGCTCGCGCCCTGGGCGGAGCTCGACAGCCTGCCGCTGCTGTTCAGCCGGGAAGCGGTGGAGGCGGCGACGGTGCAGCGGATCGAGCTGCGCCCGGCGCCGTGAACGAGGAGCCGGAACGCTCCGACGCGGAGCCCGGGGCGCCGGGCGGTCAGGCCGAGAGCGCCGAGGACGTCGGCGCCGAGGTCGCGGCCCCGCTTCCGGGCGCTCAGGGGACGACCGATCTGTTCCGACGTCTGCTGGCCTTCCAGTT
>JAZBPO010000287.1:0-13339 GCA_036351675.1 Pseudomonadales bacterium | reverse complement strand
CGTCATGGACCGGTAGCACGATGGCCACCGGGCCCCGGCAGGCGGCCGGACCCGTGGCACACATCCTGCGTGAGGCAGACTTCATGACGATCGAAGGTCAGGCCCGACAGGCCGAGCGCGCTTCACGGCCCCCGGCGCAGCTGGTCGTCTTCAGCGACCTCGACGGGACGCTGCTCGACGAGCACTACCGGCACGACGCCGCGGACACCGCGCTGGCGCGCCTGCACGCCGCCGGCATCCCCCTCGTGCTCACCTCTTCCAAGACCCGCGCGGAGATGCTCGGCATCCGGGCGACCCTCGCACCGGGTCAGCCGATCATCTTCGAGAACGGCTGCGGCATCGCGACGCCCGCGACGGACGCCGGCGACGAGGCCGTCGAGCGCTTCGGCCCGGACTATGGCGCCCTGCGCGCAGTGATCGCCGAGGTGCGCGCGCAGACCGGCGCCCGCTTCCGTGGCTTCGGCGACATGAGCGACGAGGAAGTCGCGGAGCGCACCGGTCTGCCGATCGAGGACGCGAGGCTGGCGCGGGCCCGCGAGGCCTCCGAGCCGGGTGTGTTCGACGGCGGCGACGAGGATCTCGAGACCTTCCGCGCGGCCCTCGCCGCCCGCGATCTGCGCCTCGTGCGCGGCGGCCGCTTCCTCCACGTGATGCCCCCCACGGACAAGGCCGATGCGGTCCGCCGCGTAGCCGAGCGCCTGCGCGACGCGCACCCGTCGACTCACCTCGTCACGATCGTCGCCGGTGACAGCGAGAACGACGCAGACATGCTCCGGGCCGCGGACCGGGCCGTCGTCGTCCGCCGCGCCGACGGCAGCTGGCTCGAGCTGGACCGCGCGCAGGACGTTCTGCGTTCGACGGCCATCGGCCCCGCCGGCTGGGCCGAGTGCGTGGATCGCCTGCTCGACGAATTCCTTCCCGACTCTCGGCAAGCAGGACGAACCGGATGAGCGACTTCTTCCAGAACGGCGTCATCACCACCCTGCATCAACTGCGCACGCGCTCCGTCGACGACCTCGAGGAGGAACTGATCCGCCTCTCGCGCGAACGCCCCATGGCGCTGGTACTGCCATCGCTCTACTCGGAGCTCGAGGGTCCCGCGCTCGAGAACATCGTCGAACAGCTCGCACGCGTGCCCTACCTCAGCCAGATCGTCGTCGGCCTCGACCGCGCCGACGAGGATCAGTACCGGCACGCGCTGCGGTACTTCGGGCGCCTGCCCCAGCACCACCGGGTGCTCTGGAACGACGGACCGCGACTGAAGGCCATCGACCGCGAGCTCGACGCAGTCGGCCTCGCGCCGACGGAACTCGGCAAGGGCCGCAACGTCTGGTACTGCCTCGGCTACATCCAGGCCTCGGGTATCGCGCAGGCCGTGGCGCTGCACGACTGCGACATCCTCACCTATGACCGGGGCATGCTCGCGCGGCTGCTCTACCCCGTGGTCAATCCGCTGTTCCAGTACGACTTCTGCAAGGGTTTCTACCCGCGCGTCGCCGACGGCAAGCTCAACGGCCGCGTCTGCAGGCTGCTCGTGACGCCGCTGATCCGTGCGCTGAAGCAGGTCACGGGGCCGAACGAGTTCCTCGAGTACATGGACAGCTTCCGCTACGCCCTGGCGGGCGAGTTCTCCATGCGCACGGGGGTGCTCGCCGATCTGCGCATCCCGAGCGACTGGGGCCTCGAGATCGGCGTGCTCTCCGAAGTGCACCGGAACTACGGTGCCCGCCGCGTCTGCCAGGTGGACGTGGCGGAGAACTACGACCACAAGCACCAGCCCCTGTCCGAGGAGGACCGCTCCCAGGGGCTCTCGCGCATGTCCGTCGACATCGTCAAGGCCATGCTGCGCAAGCTCGCGACCAACGGTGTCGTGTTCAGCCACGAGAACATCCGCACGCTGAAGGCGACCTACTACCGCATCGCCCTCGACTTCGTGGAGAGCTACTACCACGACGCCATGATCAACGGCCTGGGCCTGGATCGGGACCGGGAAGAACGAGCCGTGGAGCTGTTCTCGTCGAACATCCTGACGGCCGGCGAGATCTTTCTCGACAAGCCGCAGGAGACGCCCTTCATTCCGAGCTGGAACCGCGTTCGCAGCGCCGTGCCGGACGTCTTCGACAAGCTGCGCGCGGCCGTGGAGCAGGACCACCTCGGCGTGCGGACACCGCTGCGGGCCGTGAAGACGGCCGTCTGAGTCTCAGGTGTCGACGCCTTGCACGGCGCGGAGCCAGAGGCACCGATAGGCGTCCATGCGCAAGGTCTCCCGGGCGGCGATCGTCTCGCCGGAGAGCAGATCGCGCTGTGGGCCGGCGATGCCGAGATCGCTGCGCAGTTCCGCGTCGAGCGTGCGCACCATGTCCGTGACGTTGACGACCACGAACACGGCCTCGGCGCCCGCGCCGCGGCGAAAGGTCACGAGCGCGTCGGAAACGGCCTGGACCTGCTGCGGGGCGTCCGGAGAGAAGGCGCTCTCGCGCTGACGCAGGGCGAGAATGCGCGTGAGCGCCGCGAACACCCGTGCGCGTTCCGTCGCCGGATCCGCGAGGTCCGCCTCGATGTCCGCGACGGAGACCTGGGCCCGATTGATGGAGCGCGTACGGCCGGTGCGCTCCACGCCATCGAGATCGTTGCGGGTCGCGAGGAGCGAATGGACGTAGAGCGCAGGGATGCCCTGCAACGAGAGCATGAGCACCTGGGACGCGAGAAAGCGCGGGACCTTCGCGTCGTCCTCGCCACCACGTACGGTGCCGCCGAGGGCGTCGAAGAGCGTGATGTTCACCTCGTAGGGTCGCTCACCGCCGCCGGCCGTGGAGCGCATGCTCACGAAGCCACCCATGCGATGCACGTGGTCGACGAGAGCGTCGACCTGGGCCTCGTCGAGCAGTCCCTCGGCCGGGCGCAGGCCGATGCCGTCGTGGGAAGCCGTGAAATTGAGGAAGGTGCAACCCGGTGGGGGATCCTCGAGCGCGAGGAGCCAGTCCATGAACACGCGACTGCTGCCCGTGACGAGCGCGTGCAGCGTCAGCGGCGCGAGCGCGAACTGATAGACGAGGTGCGCCTCGTCACCCGCCCCGAAGTAGCTGACGTTCTCGCGATGCGGGACGTTGGTCTCCGTGATCAGCACCACGGGATCCGTCTCCGGATCGCACACGAGCTCCGTCACGAGCCGCAGGGCGCGCACGATGCGGTGCGTGTTGTCGTGATGCACGCAGGGCGTACCGAGTTCCTTCCAGAGGAAGGCGATGGCGTCCAGCCGGAGGACGCGGACCCCGTTACGGAGCAGGAAGCAGAGCACGCGCACCATCTCGGCGAGCACCCGCGGATTGGCGAAGTCGAGATCGATCTGGTCTTCACTGAACGTCGCCCAGACGTGGCGCAGGCCGCGATAGGTGTGGATCGGCACGAGCAGCGGCGTGTTGCGCGGCCGGACCACGGCCGACACGTCCGTGTCCGCATCGAGCGTGATGAAATAGTCACGGCCCGGCGCCCGATCGCCGACGAAGTCGATGAACCAGAGGCTCTCCCGCGAGACGTGGTTGATGACGAGATCGGCCATGAGCGCGACCTCCCCGGCGAGCGCCTGCACGTCGACCCAGTCACCGAGCGAGGGGTCGACGCCGTAGTAGTCGATGACCGCGAAGCCGTCGTCGGAGGACCAGGGGTAGAAGGGCAGGACGTGTACGGTACTGACGAGTCCGTTGAGATGCGCCCGCAGGAAGCGGCGCAGCGTCGCGAAGGGGGGTTCGCCGGCGACCTGCAGCGTCGAGGCGTAGGTGATGAGGACCACGTCGCGCGCGGACCAGCGCTCCGGCCCGGGCGCGCGTGGACGGTCCCGAACGGCGTCCGGCGCATCCGTGACCTGCCGGGTCTCCGCGACGGTCTGCAGCACGGAGCGCACGAGATCGGAACCGTCGGCGTCACCATAGACCTCGGCCAGCAGGGCACGCAGCGCGTTGACGCGGTCGCCGAACACGCTACCGGGCACCGTCGCCGCGGCTTGGCTTGCAGGGGTCTCGCCGACGTTCACGGTCATCCTCGATGCGAAGCGGCCGGCAGTGCGCTGCCGGGAAACAGCCGCGCCCGGCTGCGGTCTAGACCGGTGCCGCCGGGGTCGGGCCACGAACGGGGAACGGGTCGATGATGCCACGACGAGCGCGACCAGCTGAAGGCGGATCGGGCGCGCGGCGTCCTCGCCCGGATGGAGGGTGCACGCGATGACCACGATCGACTGGTGCGTCGTGGGGCTCTACCTCGTCGCGATGATCGCGCTGTCCCTCGCCATCGCCCGCGGCCAGCACGATCGCCGCGACTACTACCTCGGCGGCAACCGCTCCGGACCCGTTTCCATCGCCCTGTCGACCATGGCGACGCAGTGCTCGACCAACAGCATCCTCGGCGCGCCCGCCTTCGTCGCCTTCTCCGTCGGCGGCGGCCTGGTCTGGCTGCAGTACGAACTCGCCGTCCCGCTGGCGATGATCGTGATCATGGCGCTGCTGCTACCGACCTTCCGGACGCTCCGGCTCGTCTCGGTCTACGAGTTCCTGGAGCGCCGCTTCGGCCTCGCCACGCGCCTCACCCTGTCCCTCACCTTCCAGTTCGTGCGCGCCTTCGCCACCGGCGTGACGGTCTACGGCATCGGCCTCGTGCTCATGGTGTGTCTGGAGACGGACTTCGTCACCGCCGTGGTCCTGCTCGGCATCGTCACCGTGATCTACGACGCCATCGGCGGCATGCGCGCCGTCATCGTCTCCGACGTCATCCAGCTCGCGGTGCTGTTCACGGCGATCCTGGTCGCGATCGTGGTGGCGGTGGATCTTCTCGGTGGCGTCGAGGCGGTGCTCGCCGCGGCGCCCGGCGAACGTCTCGCGACCATCGACTTCGGCAGCACCGGCCTCGGAGACGGCGAGGACTACGCCTTCTGGCCCATGCTCTTCGGTGGCCTCTTCCTCTACGTCAGCTACTACGGCTGCGATCAGTCGCAGACCCAGCGCCTGCTGTCCTCGCGCAACGTCGCCGAGGGCAACCGGGCCCTGCTGCTGAACGGCCTGCTGCGGTTCCCGCTGGTGCTGAGCTACTGCGCGCTCGGCATCTGCATCGCCGCCCTGGCGGTGGACGATCCCGGCTTCGTCGGACGCCTGCCGACGAACGACGACGGGACGCCGAACTACAACCTCGCCGTACCCCAGTTCGTGTTCGAGCAGTTTCCGCCCGGTCTAGTCGGCCTCGTGATGGTGGGCCTGTTCGCAGCCGCCATGTCCTCGCTCGACTCGGTGCTGAACGCCCTGTCCGCGACCACCATGGAGGATCTGGTGCGGCGCTTCCGCAGCGAGCCGCTGCCCGAGCACGCGGAGTTCCTGCTGGCCAAGGGCCTGACCGTGCTCTGGGGTGCCGTGACCGTCGCCATGGCGTTCGTGGTCGACGACATCGCCAGCTCCGTGCTGATCGCCATCAACAAGATCGGCTCGCTCATCAACGGACCGCTGCTCGCCGTGTTCCTGGTCGGACTCCTGACCCGGCGCGTCGACCAGCGCGCCGTGCTCTGCGGGCTCGCCGCGGGCTTCGCCGTCGACCTCTGGCTCTGGCTCGCCCTGCCCAGCGTGTCCTGGCTCTGGTGGAACGTGATCGGCTTCTTCACGACAGTCGCGGTCGCGCTGCTCGTGCCATCGCGCGGCGCGGCGCTCGCCGGACACGAGGTGGCCTTCGACGACGAAGCGCTGCAGCGACGCTGGTGGCCGAGCTACGGCCTGCTGGCGGGCTGGGCGGTCGTCATCCTGCTCGTCATGCTGCTCATCGCCCCCTGAAGCGACGAGCCCGGGGCCCGTGCACGGGCGTGGTGCGTACGGCGCGTGTCGAGCGCGCCGCCCCGGCCCGGTGGCCTGCGAAACACGTCGGGTCCGGCTCTCGCTGCGGGCTGGCGCGATATTCGCTTGGCAATCCTCGAACGGAACGGCCCCCACGACGGGCTGCGAACCGAGGACGCCGGAAGATGACGGAAGCGACGCGCATGGAACGACTACGGGCGGAACTGGACGATGGCAGCGCGGACAGTCCCTTCGCTGACCTGCTCGCCGTCTGGGCGGGCCTCGCCGACGCGTTCTGGCTGGGCACGCTGCGCGCGGTGCTCGCATCCGAGCCTCCGGCGCGCCTCACCCACCCTGCTCCACACCGCGGCTCCGAAGATGCGGCCCGCTATCCGGAGCGCGCCGCCTGAGGGGGCGTCAGTCGGCGGCGAAGGTCTCGTTGAGCCAGGCCGCGATCCGGACGCCCGCCTGACTCAGGCGCTCACGGATCACCGGTAGCTGCTGGTACTGATAGTCCCAGGACAGGCGCTGGCCTTCGGGATAGATGCGATCGCGGATCACGGTCGACTCCGAGATCCAGGACTCGGGATCGGTGTCGGACCAGGCTTCGATGCGCGCGTCGTCGAGCCGGGCACCGAGCCAGAGCGCCCATTCGCTGAAGGACAGCTTCTGCCCGTCGATCATGTCGCTGTCCCAGACGCGATGGAGATTCGACGGCCGCCCGAACCACTGCACGGCGAAGTCGTTGCCACCGCGGTCCGTGCCGTTCCCCGCATGCAGCGGCTGGTGCAGATCGCCGATGATGTGCACCGCGAAGCGCAGGGCGAGCTGACGGGACTCCAGCGATGCATCGGGGTCGCGCAGCGTCACGCGGAAGCGCGCGAGCGCCGAGCGCGCGTCGCCCTCCGGCGGCGCGCCGACGTCGGCGTAGACGCGACCCGGGGGAACGGTGACGTAG
Organism: Pseudomonadales bacterium; assembly: GCA_036351675.1. Classification (GTDB taxonomy): domain Bacteria; phylum Pseudomonadota; class Gammaproteobacteria; order Pseudomonadales; family Azotimanducaceae; genus JAZBPO01. The sequence continues at coordinate 6,577 of JAZBPO010000287.1, read as the reverse complement.
TGCCAGGGCCCTGCCGTCTCCTGCCAGAACGGCGCCGGATTCGAGCGCATCTCGTCGGGCCAGGTCGACGCCTCGGCGAGCGTTTCCACGCCCAGCACGGTCGCCACGGCCCGCTGCGCCTCGGCCGAGAGCAGCGGCTCCGCGAGGGCGCCGGTGACGCGATGCCCGGTGGCCCCCCAGGGCAGGGCGACGGACGGGAGCAGGGCCAGCAGGCTGGCGACGAGGAGGCGCATGGTCTCTCCGGGACGCGGTCACTCCTGGGTGGCCGGCGATTCTGGTGCGTTTCGTCGGGCCGCTCGGGCGCCGGGTCGATGGGAGATCCTACAGTCTGCGCGCCGGGAGCCGACTACAGGAGGTGACGAGCGGTCGATGCGGCGCCGGAGGGCATCCGGAGCGTCGTGACGGCCGCGCTGGACTCCGACGCCAGAGGCAAGGCTCCGCAATGGATCGCCCCATGGATGCGCAGCAACACTCCGCCGGCATCGGCTCGAGGCGCCGGGCAGAGATCGGTCCGCTGCTCGTGGGGCTGCTGCTGTTCGGCCTGGCCTGGCTCGTGCTCGATCTCGAACGCCGGCGGGCGGCCGACGAGGTCAGGGCGGAGGTCGAGGTGGCCGCCGAGCAGATCGAGGCACGCCTGTCCGTGTGGCTCGAAGACCGGCTCGACGTGCTCGAGCAGTTCGCGCGATTCCGCGGCGAACCCGAAGGCGCCGGCGAGGCGGCCTTCCGGCGCGAGGCCGGCGTGTTCATCTCCCGCGTGCGCGGCTTCAAGGCCATCAACTGGGTCGACGCCGACGGCGTCATCGCGATCGTGGAACCCGAATTCGAGAACGCGCCGGCGCTCGGTCGCGACCTCCGGGTACATCCGCAGGACGGCGTGCGGCGCGCCGTCGGGCGCAGCCTCGACACGCTGCTCCCTTCGCGAACCCCCTGGATCGATCTCTACCAGGGTGGCAGCGGCTTCTCCGTCTACTGGCCCGTGGAGACTCCGGGAGCAACCTACGGCGGCATCGTCAACGGCGTCTTCGATCTCGATCAGCTGATCGCCCACGCTCTTCCCGATCTCCGCGTCGGCGGCCGTCAGGTCGTCGCGCTGACGGAAGCGGACGGCACCCGGATCTTCGGCTCCGGCGAACTCGACGACGCGCTCGCACCCTTCCGCGTCGAGCAGACCATCGCGTTCGTCGACCGTCCGCTGCGCCTGCTCGTACAGCCAGCCGCACTGCCGGCAGGACAGATGCTCGGCGCCTCCTATCTGCTCCTGCTCTGCGTGAGCGCCATCCTCGCCCTCGCCATGGCCGTTCTCACGCGCGGCTATCTGCTGCGGCAGGCCGCCCTGTCCCGGCAGGAGGCCTACAACCGGCTGCTGCTCGACTCGACGAGCGAGGGCCTGCTCGGCGTCGATCTGCTGGGCTACTGCACCTTCTGCAACAGCGCTGCCCTGGCGTTGCTCGGACACGACGGTGCCACGGACCTGGTCGGAAAGCCGGGGCTCGCATGGCTCGCCGAGGGCAACGCCGGCAGTGACCAGATCGTCTCCATCGAACTGTTCTCGGCGATCCGCGAGGGCCGCAGCTTCGAGGCGGACCGGGTGCGCGCCCGCGGCCGCGACGGTCGACGCTTCGACGTCGCACTGAAGAGCCACCCGGTGCGCGAGCAGGGCCGGATCACCGGCGCGCTCATCAGCTTCGCGGACGTCACCGCCGAACTGCGCGAGGCGGAGCGCGCGCAGCGCCTGACCGCCGTGCTGCTCGAGGTCCCGGAGATGGTCGCCCTCATGGACCCGCGCGGCGGTCTCGTGTTCCTGAACCCCGCCGCTCGCTCGGTCCTGGGCGTGGGCGACGCCGCCTGCGAGCAGCTCAACGCGCGCGCCTTCATCGATCCCGAAGAGGTCCGGGAGACCGTGGACGAGATCCTTCCGGTTCTCGCCGCGGACAACCTCTGGCGCGGCGAGGTGAGCCTCTCGAGCCTCGACGGCACGCGCTTCCCGGCGCAGGTCGTGCTCATGCGCCACAGCGACCACCATGGCCAGGTCTACTTCTCCGCCATCGCCCGGGATCTCCGCGAGGAACGCAAGGCCCAGGCCGATCGCAACGCGCTCGAGGAGCAGTTCCGCGAGGCGCAGCGCACCGAATCGCTCGGCCTGCTCGCAGGCTCCATCGCGCACGATTTCAACAACATGCTCGTCGGTGTACTCGGCAATGCCTCCCTGGCCCTCGAGCACCTCGACCGCGCCGACGCGGCATGGCGCCACGTGGCTCAGGTCCAGAAGGCGACGGAGCATGCCGCCGAGCTCGTCGGTCAGCTCCTGGCCTACTCGGGGCGCGGACGCTTCGAGGCACACACCACCGACGTCGCGCGGCTCGTGCAGGAGATGAACGGGCTCCTCCGGACGTCCGTGCCGCGGCGCATCGCGCTCGACGTCGCCTGCGCGAGCGAGCACGGCGTCATGGCCGATGCGACGCAGCTCCGCCAGCTCGTCATGAACCTGGTCACCAACGCCGCCGACGCGATCCCCGCAGACGGCAGCATCCGCGTGCGCGTCGAGGACGCGCACTGGCCCGGTGAGGTCGAGGACGGTCACGGCTATTCGGCACCGTCCACGCCCGGCGACTACGTGCGTGTCCGGATCGCCGACGACGGCACCGGCATGCCGGCAGCCGTGCTCGCGCACGTCTTCGATCCCTTCTTCACGACCAAGGAAGACGGCAAGGGCCTCGGCCTCGCCGCGGTGCTGGGCATCGTCCGGGGCCACGACGGCTTCATGCACCTGACCTCGAAACCGGGTGCGGGAACGACCTTCGACGTCTATCTGCCGCAGTCACCGGAACCGCTGACCGAACTGCATGCGCCTGAACCGGAGCGCACGCCGACGCTCGACGTGCTCGAGGGGACCGTGCTCCTGGTCGACGACGAACCGGGCGTCCGCGACTATCTCCAGACCGCCCTGGAAGCCATGGGCATGAACGTGCTCAGCCGCGGCGACGGCGAGGCGGGCCTCGAGGCCTTCCGGGCGCACCACGAGAAGATCGCCCTCGTGCTCATGGACCAGACCATGCCGGGCCTGTCCGGTGACGCTGCCTGGAAGCAGATGCAGGCCATCGACGACGAGATTCCCGCCCTGCTCATGAGCGGCTACGACGAGGTCCGCATCGAGGGCTCGGTGCAGGCGCTCGGTTTCGCCGGCTTCCTGCACAAGCCCTTCCGCTTCCAGGAACTGCGCGAGGCCGTCTCGGAGGCCCTCGCCAGGGCACCCTCGATGAGCTGATGCGCGACGGCCGTCACCTGCCGCGCAGCTTGCCGCCCGCCGCGCCCCTGCGGCGACGCTTCAGTCGCAGTTCCAGCGCGTGCCCCGTCGCCTCCGCGAGCGCCAACAGCGTCTCGAGGCGCGGCAGACGCGTGCCGGCTTCGAGCCGACTGATCATCGCCTGATCGATCCCGGCACGCTCCGCGAGTTCGCGCTGCGAGAGCTTCGCGCTGCGACGCGCACGGGCGATCTCCGCCGCGATCAGGGCCTCCAGGGTCTCTTCGTGGTCATCGTCACTCACGGCGCGCCTCCTTCCGCGGGGCGCGCGATTCGAGCAGCGCCACGGCAACGGGTCAAGGTGAGCGCGGATCCACGCGGACCTTTCGAGGGGCCCCTGCGGACAGGTCAGGCGCTTTCTGGAACAATGCGCCGCCTTCGAATCCACCCCCACTGGGAGCCCGTCCATGGCAACGATCGCAATCCTCGGCGGTACCGGCGATCTCGGTACCGGCCTCGCCATCCGCTGGTCTCGCGCCGGCCACAAGATCGTCATCGGCTCGCGCACGCTCGAAAAGGCTCGCGCCGCAGTCGCTGCACTCCAGGAGATCAGCCCGGAGACGCCCGCGGAAGCCATGGAGAACGCCGACGCCGCTGCCGCCGGCGAGATCGTCGTCCTCACGGTGCCCTTCGCACACCAGATCTCGACGCTCGAGACGGTCAAGGCGCACCTTTCGGGAAAGATCCTCATCGACGTCACCGTGCCGCTGGTACCGCCGAAGGTGAAGACCGTCCAGCTGCCGGAAGGTGGTAGCGCCGCAAAGGCTGCACAGGAGTTTCTCGGCGAGGACGTCATGGTCGTCTCCGCCTTCCAGAACATCTCCGCAGAGCTCCTCAAGGACCCGGACCTGCACATCGAATGCGACGTGCTCGTCGCCGGCAACAAGAAGGATGCGCGGCAGACCGTCATCGACCTCGCGCAGGAGGCAGGCATGACCGCCTGGCACGTCGGCCCGATCGCGAACTCCGCGGCAGCCGAGGCGCTCACCTCGCTGCTCATCCACATCAACGGCCAGGGTGTCCTGTCCCACGCGGGCATCAAGATCGTCGGGCAGGACGACCACTGATCCGGCCCGTCGAGCTTCTGCCACTCCCCGGCATCCCCCTCGTCCGCGCGGGGGACGATCTCGCCGCGCTCATCGGCGCGGCGCTCGAACGCGCAGCCCTCACGCTGCGCCCGGGCGACGTCGTCGTCGTCGCACAGAAGATCGTCTCCAAGGCCGAGGGCCGTCTGGTGCATCTCGACGACGTTCGCCCGGGATCCGAGGCCGAGGCCCTCGCGGCGGAGACCGGCAAGGATCCGCGCCTCGTCCAGCTGATCCTCGACGAGTCCGTCGCCGTGGTGCGCAAGCGCCGGGGTACGCCCGAGCGGCCCGGCGTGATCATCGTCGAACACCGCTGCGGCTGGGTGCACGCGAACGCCGGCATCGACCAGTCCAATCTCGACGAGGACGCCTGCGCCCTGCTCCTGCCCGTCGACTGCGACGCCTCGGCGGCGAGCCTCCGGGACGCGCTCGGGACGCTCACAGGCACGCGCCCCGGCGTCGTCGTCGCCGACAGCGCGGGTCGCGCCTGGCGCGTCGGCACCGTCGGCATGGCCCTCGGCGCGGCCGGCGTCGAGACCGTGCAGGACCTGCGCGGGCAGCCGGACCTGCAGGGCCGGATCCTGGAAGTCACGGTCGTCGGTCGCGGTGACGAACTCGCCGCCGCGGCCGGTCTCGTCATGGGTCAGGCCTGCGAAGCCGTGCCCGCCGTGCTGGTGCGCGGCCTGCCCGCCTTCGACGGTACGGCGACGGCACGCGAGCTGATCCGCCCCGGCGCCGAGGACATGTTCCGGTGAGCGGCCCCATCGTCGCGCTCACCGGTGGTGTCGGCGGCGCCAAGCTCGCGCGCGGCCTCGTCGCGCGCCTGGCTCCGGAGGACCTGCACTTCGTCGTCAACGTCGGCGACGACTTCGAGCACCTCGGCCTGCACGTCTCTCCGGACCTCGATACGCTCCTGTACACGCTCTCCGGAGAGTCGGACACGGAGCGCGGCTGGGGCCGCCGCGGCGAGAGCTGGCAGTTCCTCGATGCGCTACGCGGCTACGACGGCCCCGACTGGTTCGCCCTGGGCGACCGGGATCTCGCCACGCACGTGCTCCGCACCCATGCGCTCGCCGAGGGCGCGCGCCTGACGGAGGTCACGGCGCGGCTCGCTACGGCGCTCGGCGTACGCCACGCCATGTTGCCGGTCACGGACGATCCCCTGCGCACGGTGATCGAGACCGGCGGCGAAGCGCTCCCGTTCCAGCACTACTTCGTCAGGGAGCGCTGCGCACCCGCCGTGACGGGCTTCCGCTTCGACGGCGCGGAGCGCGCGCGATGCACGCCGGAAGTCCGCGCGGCCCTCGCCGACCCCGATCTCGCGGGCGTCGTCCTGTGCCCCTCGAATCCCTTCGTGAGCATCGATCCGATCCTCGCGGTGGCCGAACTACGCGCGGCGCTGGCGGCCTGCGCCGCGCCGATCATCGCCGTGTCGCCGATCATCGGCGGCGACGCCGTGAAGGGCCCGACGGCGAAGATGATGGACGAGCTCGGCGTGCCGCGGAGCGCCGCTGGCGTCGCCGGTCACTACGGTGCGCGCTCCGGTGGCGGCCTGCTCGACGGCTTCGTCCTCGACGCCACCGACGCGGCGCTCCAGCAGGACCTCGAGACCACCGGCCTCGCGGTACGCGTCGAGCAGACCCTGATGCGTGACCTGGACGACCGCATCGCCCTCGCCGACGCCGTTCTCGCGTTCCTGGCGTCGCTGCGCACGTCGTGACGGTCCCGGCGGCACCCGGGTCCGGCGGCCCCATCTGGGCGGTGGTACCCGTGAAGCAGTTCGACCTCGCCAAGGGCCGCCTCGCCGGCGTCCTCGACGAGGCGGAACGGCGCACGCTCGCGCGAGCCATGCTCGAGGACGTACTCGAAGCCCTCGCCGCCACAGCGGCCGTGGAACGCATCCTCGTGATCACGCGCGAGCCCGCGGTCGCGGCCCTCGCACGCGAGGCCGGCGCGATCACCGTCGCCGAGACCGGCCGCGGCCTGAACGCGGCCGTGAGGACGGGGGCGGAGACGGCCATCGCCGGTGAGGCGGCCGGGATCCTCGTCGTCCACGGCGATCTGCCGCTCGCGCGCTCCGCCGACTTCACCATGCTGCTCGCGCTCCATGGCAGCGCACCGGCCGTGACCCTCGCGCCGGATGCGGCGCGGGACGGCAGCAACTGTCTCGCGGTGTCGCCGCCGGATCTCG
>JAZBPO010000286.1:0-3440 GCA_036351675.1 Pseudomonadales bacterium | reverse complement strand
TGTTGCTCTGCAGCGTGAGCTGGACCGGCAGGATCAGTCGTCGTGGATAGGCGATGGCGGAGATGCGCCGCAGACCCGAGACCAGGGCGCCGTAGGCGCGGCTTTCGGCGAGCGCACGCACTCGGGCGGCGACCTGCGCATCGAGCAGATACACGAGGAGCGGTACGCCGGCGAACAGTACGACGAGCCCGAGAAACCCGAAGCCCATCGCCGTGTTCGTGACGCCGAAGCGCGCGCCGACGAGCCCGGCGGCGACCATGCTGATCACCACGAGGCCGCCGAACCAGAGCGTGTAGAGCGTGAGCATGCTGATCACGGCGAAGAGCGACGACGCGAATCGGTCCGTGCTGTGGATCAGTTCGGACTGCGTCGGCAGCGATGCCCGGTAGTGCTCGCGCGTGAGCGGGCCGAGGTTCTTCGTTCGGTGCCAGTCGATGCCCTCGGGGAAGGCAATGCGCAGTCCGATCAGTCCGACCCAGTAGGCGCGCGCCATCAGGTGCACGACGAAGCAGGCGCCGAGGAGATAGCAGATGCCCGTGATCAGCGTCGCCACGATGAGGCCCGCGATGGCGAAGCCCGTGGACAGGTGCGTGTAGCTGTCGGCGAAACGGTCGTAGAGCCAGCCCGGGAGCGAGAACAGGGCGAAGATGGTGAGGCTGGAGATGATCAGTTCCAGCTCGTCCGTGCGCGTGCGCAGGCGCTCGAGGGCGGTGTCCTCGCGCGGGTCCGAATCTCGACTCCTCGACGTGCTCACGGCGTCGCCCCTGGCCCTTCCTGCAGTCGGGCTCACTCGCGCCGCGCCTCGATCGCGGCTGCCGAGACGTTACCCCTTCGAGGGGTGATGCGCGAAGGGCGATCAGGAGGAACGCAGCTCGTCGCGCCCGGGGTGGATGCCATGCAGGGCCCGGTTGACGCACCACGCCAGCAGGAATTCCGCCATGCGCTCGGCGTCGACGTCGCGCGGCAACGGGCCCTCCGCGGTCCAGGCGCGGAAGCGCGCCTGGACGATGCGGCCATCGTGGTCGTCCTGCCAGGTGTCCCAGCTGCCGCGGTAGCCCTGGCCTTCGACGTGCACGGTCAGATCCCTCATCGCTACAGCCTCCCTCGTAGCTGGTGCGTGCGTTGCCGATGCATGTTCAGCCCGTGCGCACCCGCACGACCTCGGCGAGCGAGGTCACGCGGCGCCTCGCCAGCGCCAGGGCATTGCGCGTCAGCGGAACCATGCCATCGGCCTGCGCCAGGCGCGCGATCTCCGAGGCCGGTGCCCCTGCGACGATGGCCTCGCGCAGGGCCGGAGAAGCCACGAGCAATTCGTACACCGCGTGGCGGCCGGCGTAGCCGGTCTCGTGGCACAGGTGGCATCCGCGACCCTTCTCGAAGGGCTCGTCCGGAGCGGCGCCGACGGCGGCGCGCATGGCGTCGTCCGCGGCTTCGGGTGCCGTGCAGCTCGGGCAGTTGCGGCGCACGAGGCGCTGCGCGAGGACCCCCAGGATGCTGGCGCCGACGAGCCAGGGCTCGATGCCGATCTCGAGCAGACGCGTCACGGCGCTCGGCGCGTCGTTCGTGTGCAGCGTCGAGAGCACCAGATGTCCCGTCAGCGACGCCTCCACGGCGATCTTCGCGGTCTCCGCGTCCCGGATCTCCCCGATCATCACGACGTCCGGATCGTGGCGCAGGATGTGGCGCAGCGTCCGCGGAAAGGTGAGGCCCGTGGCCGGGTTCACGTCGATCTGATTGACCCCCTCGAGACGGTGCTCCACCGGGTTCTCGACGGTGATGATGTGCGCGCCGGTCGGGCGCAGGGCGTTGAGCGCCGCATGCAGGGTCGTGGACTTGCCGCAGCCGGTCGGCCCCGTGACGAGGATCAGGCCCGTGCTGCGATGAAGCAGTTCGTCGAAGCGTTGCTGGTCCAACGCCGTGAAGCCCAGATCGTCGAGGTCCCGGAGGCCGACGGACGCGTCGAGGATGCGCACGACCACGCTCTCGCCGGTGACGACCGGGATGATCGAGATGCGCAGGTCCACCTCGTGGCCGGCGACGACGGTTCGCGCGCGGCCGTCCTGGGGGACGCGGTGCTCGGCGATGTCCATGCCGCCGATGATCTTGATGCGACTGGTCAGGGCGGGCAGCAGCGTCTTGTCGATGCGGCGCAGCGGCAGAAGCTGGCCGTCGATGCGATAGAGCACCTCGACCTCTTGTTCGAGGGGGCGCAGGTGGACGTCCGAGGCGCCCTGACGGATCGCATCCGACAGGAGGTGGTTCACGAGGCGCACGACGGGACCCTTGCGCGCGAGCTGCTCGGCGCCGAAGTCACCGGCGGCGATCCCCTGCGCGCGGCTGCGTTCGCACACCTCGCGCAATGCGGCGGCGTCTTCGCCGGGCCCGTAGGTGGCGACGATCGCCCGATGGATGTCGGCGGAGCGGCCGAGCACCAGGGTCACGGGCCTGTCGGCCGCGAAGGCGAGCAGCCGCTCGAGTTCCGCATCCGTCGGGTCCGGACAGGCGATCACGAGGCGCCCGTCGACCATGCAGAGCGGGATGACCGCGTGCTGTCGGGCCAGGGACGCCGTGAGCGCTGCGGTGGCGTCCGGCTCCAGCGCGAACTGGTCCGCGCGTACGAACGGCGTCGCAAGCGCCGCGGCGCGCGCCCGGTGCATCGTCTCCTCGTCGATCATGCCGAGCCGGACGAGGGTCTCGCAGAGCGTTTCGCCGGCCGCGCGGCGGCCCCGGGTCGCCATGAGCTCCTCGGGGCTCACGAGGCCACGCTCGACGACCCACTGGTCGATCGAACGTGCGCTGCCGCTGCCGCTGCCGCTGCCGCTGCCGCTGCCGCTGCGGCTATCGGCGAGTGCGGCCGCAAGCGTGTAGGCGTCGTGGGGAATGGCCGGGAAGGCTTCCCTCGCGGCGTCATGGCCGGGAACGGCGCCCCGCGTTGCTGTCGGTCCGATGCTGCGTTGCGCGTCGTTCAAGGCGGCGGTCCTGTCGGTCTCGAGTTCACATCGAGGACGCGCAGGACCCGTGCCAGGCGCGGGTCGAACGCAAGCGCCTGATTTACCGATCGTGAGCAGGCCGTGCGGAGCGGCGGTGGGGGCGACCCCGGACCGGCAGGGCCCGGAACTGCCCCTCCGCGTCACCTACGGGTGTGGAGCGCGCGGGCCCGGAGGTCCGGTGGCGCGTGTCTACCGGCGCCCACGGTCACGGCTCGTCGTCCTTCGGAAACACGAGGCGCAGTTCGCGGTGCGGGCCGATACTGCGAATGCGCTCGCGGCCCGGCGGGGCCACGCCCGTGAGCGTCAGCAGCGGTTCGGGGAGGGTCCGGTTCTCGCGCCGGAAGATGCGCGGCGCCGGCGGGTGTTCGTCCAGCATGCGAAGGTGGAGCTGCGCCCGATTGTCGATGGCTTCCCTGATCGCGATTCGGGTGGCGCAGCGCCGCTCGATAG
>JAZBPO010000285.1:0-5613 GCA_036351675.1 Pseudomonadales bacterium | reverse complement strand
GTAGGGATAGGTGCAGAACTCCACGGGTGCATCGCCCGCCTTCCACGCTTTCCACGCACACGTCCGGGTCTCCTGTCTAACGGGAGCCTGTCATGTCGTTCCAGTACCGAGCCTCCACCGCGTCCGCAGGACTGACTGTCCTGGTCCTCACAGCGCAGAGCGCCGCCGCCGCGTCCGGCGTCGTCGAGGAGATCGTCGTCACCGGCGATCTCCGGGAAGCCGAGCTGCTGCGCACGCCCGCCTCCGTCAGCGTCATCGACGGTGCGACGATCGCGGCCCGCGGCGCGACTCATCTCGAGGACGTGCTAAACGTCGCGCCGAACGTGAACTTCGCCTCCGGCGCCTCGCGCGCACGCTTCTTCCAGATCCGGGGCATCGGTGAACGCGGCCAGTTCGCCGAGCCCATCGACCCCTCCGTCGGCGTGATCGTCGACGACGTGGACCTCTCCGGCGCGGCCGGCGCCGCCACGCTCTTCGACATGCGTCAGGTGGAGGTCTTCCGCGGCCCCCAGAGTGGACGCTACGGCGCCAACGCGCACGCGGGCCTGATCGTCATGCGCTCGAACGCGCCCACGGACGAGTTCGAGGCCCGCCTGGAGCTCGATGCCGGCGAGTTCGAAAGCCGCCGGGTCGGCGCCGTCGTCTCGGGCCCGATCACGGGTCCGCGCCTGACCGGACGCGTGGCCCTGCAGGCGAACGAATCGGACGGCTACATCGACAACGCGTTCCTCGGCCGGCCCACGGCCGAACGCGACGAACGCCTCCTGCGCACGCGCCTTCGCTGGCTCGCCAGCGACCGCGTGACGGCGGACCTCTCCTGGACGCGCGTCGAAGTCGACAACGGCTACGACAACTTCAGCTTCGAGTCCTCCCGCAACACGCGCTCCGATTCGCCTGGCCAGGACGATCACGATGCGGACCTCCTGTCCCTGCGGGTCGACTACGACGGCGACGGCATCGATGCGGAGTTCATCGGCGCCGCTTCCGACTCACGCATCGACTACGGCTACGACGAGGACTGGACCTTCGTCGGCTTCGACCCCGCCGAGTACAGCTCCACGGATCGCTATCTGCGCGACCGCGACACGACGTCGCTGGAACTGCGCCTGCGCTCCGACGCGACCGGCCGTATCCTCGGCGATCGCGCCGACTGGCTCGCGGGCCTCTACTTCCATGAGCGCGAAGTGGACCTGACGCGCCTGTACACGTTCCTGACCGGGCCCTTCACCTCGTCCTACGAGACACAGCGCATCGCCGCCTTCGGCGAGCTACGCACGGACCTGACGAATCGCCTGCGTCTCGTCGCGGGCCTGCGGCACGAACGCCGCGACGACGGCTACGCCGACTCCGAGGGCGTCGCCTTCGATCCCGAGGAGGGACTCTGGGGGGGCCGCGCCGGCCTGGAATTCGATCTCGGTGCGAATCTGCTCGCCTTCGTGACCAGCGCCCGCGGCTACAAGGCCGGCGGCTTCAACACGGACGGCACGCTCGACGCCGATCTCCGCCGGTTCGATTCGGAGTCGGTCTGGAACCACGAGATCGGCCTCAAGGGCCGCTTCGCGAACGGCGCCCTCGGTGCGCGGCTGGCGCTCTTCTGGATGGACCGCAGCGACCAGCAGGTCGCCACCTCCGAGGTGCGCGTGCGGGGCGACGGCTCTGCCGAGTTCATCGACTTCGTCGGCAACGCCGCCGAGGGCACGAATCACGGCCTCGAGCTCGAATTCGACTGGGCCGCGACCGCGGCGCTCACGCTCTCCGGAAGCCTCGGGCTTCTCTCCACCGAGTTCGACGACTTCGTGAACGTCGCCGGCCAGGACCTCTCTCGCCGCGATCAGGCGCACGCGCCGCGCTACCAGTTCCATCTCGCCGCGCACTGGCAGGACAGCCGCGGTCGCTTCGCGCGCCTCGAGACGGAGGGTCGCGACGACTTCTACTGGTCCGACTCGCACGGCGAGCGGGCCCGTGCCTACGAGCTGGTGCACGCCCGCGCAGGCTGGCGCGGCGAGCGCGTCGAGATCTCGGTCTTCGGCCGCAACCTCACCGACGAGGACTACGGCGTGCGTGGCTTCGGCGGCTTCGGCAACGACCCGCGCAACGGCTACGCTGCCGAGGAGTACGTCCAGCTCGGCGAACCACGCATCGTCGGCGTCAGCGCGCGGGTCGAGCTCTGAGATGCAGGCTTCTGTGGAGATCAGCTTCTATCCGATACGGGACGCCTATCTGGCGCCGATCGAGGCGGTGATCGCCGCCCTGGAGGCCGCCCCGGACGTGGAGATCGTGGTCAATCCCATGAGCACGCAGGTCCACGGCGACTACGGCGCGGTCATGGCTGCCGTCACCGGCGCCATGGAAACGGCCCTGGAACAGGCCCCGGGGGCATTCGTGCTGAAGGTGCTCGGCATCGACGCCCGCGCCCCGCATCCGCGCCCCTGAGCAGGCGCCAGCCGCACGGCCCTCCACGTCGAGCCGACCGGTCGCTATGATCTCCGTCACCAGTCCTTCCGCGTCGTCGACGGCGCCGCCGGACGTCACCAGGCGAGCACCGTGCCGACCGATCTTCCGCTGCAGCGGGCCGACGACGCCCGCGCCGTCGAACTCGCCCGCGAGGTGCTGCTCGACCCCGGGCGCGTCCACGCGCTCGCGCAGGAGCTGCACTGCGGCAGCACGACCCGCGAACGCAGCGCGGCGCGCGCCAGCGCGCGCCTCGCCCGCGAACGACCGGAGCTGCTACAGCCGATCGTGCGCCGCCTGACCCGCGTCGCGAACGCCGTCGAGGACCGGGAGATCAAGGAAGCACTCGCCGACGCGCTGCCGCGCCTAGAACTCGGGAGCGGCGAGGCCGGGCGGCTCGCCTTCGTCTTCGAATCCTGGCTCGAGGACGGCGACCCGGAACTCCAGCGCACGGCCATGGACGCGATGGTGGCGCTCGTGCCACAGCGGCCCAGACTCGCGCGACGCATCCGCAGCGTGATCGAGGCAAGGGCCGCGCTCGGGTCGCCCACGGCGGCCCGCTACGGCATGACCCTCCTCGAGCGGTTGAAGGAGTTCTGATGACCGACGAAGACGACGTCACCCGCCGACTCTCGGAACTCGCGAGCACATGGCACGGCGAGATCCCCGTCACCTCGACCATGGACGTCGTCCCCGCCGCCTTCGAGGAACACACGCTGACCGTGCGCGCGACGCTGGCACCGAACGTCAACGTGCACGGCACGGCCTTCGCCGGCAGTCTCTACGCGGTCGCCGCCCTCTCGGGCTGGGGCCTGGTGCACCTCGAGCTCGCCAACGCGGACTTGCCGGGCAGCATCGTCATCGCCGAAGGACGCATCGTCTACCGGCGCCCCGTTCAGGAGGACATCGTCGCGCGGTGCTCGACCGACGACGCCGAAGTGACACGCGTCATGGCGGCCCTGCGGACTGACGGACGCGTCCGTTGGCCACTCACGGCATCCATCGGCGCCGCCGGTCGCGAAGCCGTTCGCTTCGAGGGGGTCTACGCCATCAGAATCCGGGACCGCTGACTCGCGGACAGCTCATGCGCGCCCTACTTGCCCTGCTGTGCCTGTCATGCGCCCTCGCGCCGGCCGCGGAGGGCGCGGACAGCATGCGCACCACGCGACTGCTCCTGGAGACGGGCCTGCTCGGCGACGCCGAGCAGGCGCAGCGCCTCTACGTCGACGAACTGATCCGGCTCGGCCTGCCCGACGATGGCGACGAAGAGTTCGCGCTCGCAGTGCGAGCCGCCTTTCCGGCCAGTCGGATCCGCGACCGCTGGATCCGGCTGCTCGCCGAGCAGCTCACGGACGCGGAACTCGCCGCAGCGGAAGGCTTTCACGGCTCGGTGCCGGGCCAGAGCTTCAGCGAAGCGCTCGCGGCGACGCGAGCCGCCGGTACCGACGTGTCCGGCGCACCGGTGGAGCTCGCCAAGGCGGCACGCGACATGGAGGCTCATGCCCGTGAAGCCGTGCTGCGCATACGCACGATCGGAGCTGCTCGATGGCTCGTGCGGCGCGAGGCCGGCGAGACGGACGCACGCCTCGAGGATGCATGGCAGGAGTCCCTCGCGGAATACGGCCGCGCCGAACGCGCGACGGAGCTGCGTGCGCTGCTCGTCATGCCACCGCTCCACGCTGCAGGCCTCGCGGAGTTCGCGCGCTCGACGGAAGGGCGACGCTTCTACGGCAAGCTCACGGCGGCGCTCGACGTGGCCCTGACGGAGCTGGCTCGCGAGCATCGGGGTTTCGTGCTTCGGGCCCTCGAGCGGCGGGCCCTCGAGCGCACGTCTCAGAATTCCCGGTAGGCCTCGCCGAGACGGAACTCGAAGCGCGAACGCACGCCCTCCACGGGCCGCGGGCCCTCGCCCCGATCCCAGGGGCGATAGCGCCAGCTGCGGATGGCGGCGAGGGCGACGTCGTCGAACACACCCGGCGGCGACGATTCCACGACCCGCGGCGCCTCGACCGTACCCGTCTCCGACACCCGATACTCCAGCACCACGTGGCCTTCGACGCCTTCGGCGCGCGCCGCCGCCGGATAGGTCGGACGCGCGCCCTCCAGCCACTGCAGTTCCGGCGCACCGCCGGTCGACGCGCAGCCGGTCGCGCACAGCAGGAGCGCGATCCCCGAGATCCGACGCAGTCTTCTCGATGGTTCCATGGTGCCCCCTCTTCAGCCACCCGCGTCCGCGCGCATCGCGGCCGCCCGGGCGGACGGATCCTCACCCGGGGCCAGCGGGGCGATCGCCCACTGCCAGAGCCACCCACCCGGGCGCAGGCGGTACTGCGGCAGGGTATCCGGCCCGCAGGCCCCGGTGCCCACGCCGCGCTGGAAGCGGTCCACGTGCACCTCGATGAAGGGAGCAGGCTTCAGATCCCTGACGTGGCGCCGTGTGCCGAGCTCCGCGTCCGTGTAGCGCAGCGCCGAGAACTCTCCCTCCTCCGGCGCGCGGATGCACAAGCCGCGCCCCTGCTCGTTCGTCAGAGCGAACCAGCGTACCCCGGAGCGATTGCCGCAGGCCTGCGGCAGGATGTAGGGAGTGAACATGGCATCGACGTCGGCATGGTGCAGCCCGACCCAGGCGCCCGCGGCCCGATCGCGATAGTTCTCGTGCGGACCACGACCGTACCAGGTGACCCGGGACAGACCCGTATCGGCGCGAAAGGCGACTCCGAGCCGCGGTAGATCGGCGAGCGTGTCGGGAATGCGTACCTGTTCGGCGAGCCGCAGCACGCCATCGGCGCCGAGCGCGAGTTCACGATGATGATCGACGACGGCGCCGTTGGCCGCGCGCAGCGTCGCCCGCTGCATGACCTGGATGCGTCCGTCGGCGCGCTGGCGGATCGTGGGCCGGGCCCGCCGCAGCTCGAGCGCGTCGAGGCCGAGTGCACGCCATCGGTCCAGGACACCGGAGGCTCGGTCGAGGAGCCGGATGCCGTCGTTGTCGAGGGGCGCCCGCCAGAGGTCGAGGGCGAGCGGACCCTCCGCGAGACGACCACCGTGATCGAGCAGCTCGCGCACGTCGCCCGTCTCCGGATCCAGCAGCACCTCGAAGGTACCGCTGACCGCGTGCAGACCGCGCGGCGACTCGGTGAGACTGAGGCTCCGGGCGACCGT
>JAZBPO010000284.1:0-7546 GCA_036351675.1 Pseudomonadales bacterium | reverse complement strand
GATCTCGAACTCGCCCTCGACCTCGACGAGACGCTCACCGCCCGGGGTCTCATCGAGACCCGCGGTGGATCCGTCGCCCGCTTCGGCCGCGAGCTCGCCATCGCCCGTGGTCGCCTCGCCTTCGACGGGCCGATCTCGCGCCCGGACCTCGACGTCACGGCGACCCGCGCGGTCGGGACGCGGGAGGTCGGCGTCACCATCAGCGGCCCGCCGGACGCCCTGCAGACGACGTTGTTCTCGAGTCCACCGGCGGACGACGCCACGAC
The DNA here is from genome assembly GCA_036351675.1 of Pseudomonadales bacterium. GTDB lineage: Bacteria > Pseudomonadota > Gammaproteobacteria > Pseudomonadales > Azotimanducaceae > JAZBPO01. The sequence goes on along the minus strand of JAZBPO010000284.1, from coordinate 7,280 downwards.
GCTGACCATGCTCGTCACGGGCCGCGAACCGTCCGAGGCGAGCCCCGAGGACGCCGATCGGGTGACCGCCGCCGCCCTGGGCCTCGGCGTCGGGGTCGCGAACCCTGTTCTACAGGAACTCGGCGAGCGCTTCGGCATCGAGGAATTCGGCATCGACACGGGCACCGGCACCGGCGCGGTGGTGGCGGGAACGCGACTTTCCAAGAGACTCTACGCCCGCTATGCGTATACGCTCGCCACCCGCTCCAGCGGCCTGCAACTCGAGTACCAGATCTCCGACCGGCTCTCGGCGCGTACGGAGACGGGAGCAGTGACGGCGCTGGACCTCCTCTACCGTCGCGAGTTCGACTGAGACACGCCCGTGCGAGCCATCCTGGGTCCCATCGCCGCCCTGCTGCTGTCGCAGGCGCTCCTCCTCGCCGGCCATGGGCTCCAGCTCACGGTGCTGCCGCTGCGCGCGACGCTCGAGGGTTTCACGGACACGGAGGTCGCCTTCACGGGCTCCGCCTACTTCGCCGGCTTCGTGCTGGGCTGCCTGCTCACCCCCCGCGTCGTGCGTCGTGCCGGGCACATCCGCGCCTTCGCGGTCATGGCGAGCCTCTACTCCGCCGTCGCGCTGATCTTCGACCTGCTTCCGAACATCTATTCCTGGCTGTCGCTGCGCGTGCTCACGGGCGTGACGATCGCCGGTCTCTACATGATCCTCGAGAGCTGGCTCAACGAGCGCGCGACGCCGGAGACCCGAGGCACGCTGCTGTCGGTCTACACGCTCATCAACCTGACCATGATCATCGCGGGCCAGCAGCTCGTGAACGTCGCCGCGCCCGAGGCGAGCACGCTCTTCGCGCTCTCCGCGATCCTGCTCTCCCTCGCCGTGATCCCCGTCTCGCTCACGCGCGCCCTCGCGCCCGCACCGCTGCAATCGACACGGATCGAACTCCGCAGCGTGCTCCGCGATTCGCCCGTCGCCGTCGGCGGCACGCTCGCCTCGGGCTTCGCCGGTGGTGCCTTCTGGGCGCTCGGCCCGGTCTACGCGGCCGCGTCGGGCCTGGCGACGGGAGAGGTCACCCGCTTCCTGAGCGTCGCGGTGCTCGGCGGCGTCCTGCTGCAGGTGCCGCTCGGCCGCATGTCCGACCACTACGACCGGCGCCTCGTACTGCTCGGCACGGCGCTCTTCGGCGTGCTCGCCTCCATCGGTCTGGCGAGCATGGGCCCCGATGCGGGCTGGCTCCTCTACCTCGCGGCCCTGGCCTGGGGCGCCTTCGTGTTCACGATCTACGCCATCTGCCTCGCGCACGCCAACGACAACGCGGAGGCCGGCCATTTCGTCGCCATCGGCACCGCGATCCTGCTCCTGAACGGGGCCGCCTCCGCGGTCGGCGGGCCCGTCGCGTCCATGTTCATGGACACGCTCGGGCCAGCGGGTCTGTTCTGGTTCTCGAGCGGCGTGCTCGGCATCTATGCGCTGCAGATCGTCTGGCGCCTGCACGTCCGCCAGCGCCCGGCCATCGACGAGACGGAACCGTTCCGGCCCGTCGGCGAGGTCACGCCGGTCGCGCTGGAGATGGACCCGCGGGTCGATTCGGACTGGATTCCCCCCGAGCAGGAAACCGGAGGTGACGACGAGCCGCCGGCCGCGGCCGCGGGTTGATCAGGCGTCCGTCGCCGCCGTCTTCAGCACGTCGAGCGGGATCAGCTCCAGCGCGGAGAGGTGCGTGGCCGCCAGCACCACCGGCGGCGCGACGCCGGCCTCGTGCGCCTCGAGCCAGCGCATGGCACACAGGCACCACTGATCGCCGTCCTTCAGGCCGGGGAAGGAGAACTCCGGCCGCGGCGTCACCAGATCGTTCCCCCGCGCGACGGAGAACTGCAGGAACGCGTCCGTGACGCGGGCGCAGACGACGTGCCGGCCGAGGTCCGAGGCATCGGTGTGGCAACAGCCGTCGCGGAAATAGCCCGTCAGCGGATCGTGGGAACAGGGTGCCAGTTCCCCGCCCAGTACATTGCGGGCACGACGTCCGCCGGGTCCGCTGCCGTCCTCTCTGTCGAACACCTGCTCCTCCTCGGTCCGTCGGCTGGTCTCCACGTGCCGCGGCGCGGAAGTGTGCCGTACTGTCCGGTAGGATTCATCGCCCGGCGGTGCGCACCGCCGTCTCCGACTCCACGGGCGTGGCAGCTCCGGAGCATTCCATCGATGCGCCCCGTCTCCGTCGTCTGGCTCAAGCGCGACCTGCGCCTGCACGATCACGCGGCCCTCGCCGCGGCCGCCGCCGAAGGCCCCGTCCTGCCGCTCTACGTCGTCGAGCCCTCGCTGTGGCAGGCGCCCGATGCCGACGCCCAGCACTGGCGCTGGGTCCGCGCCTCCCTCGAGGAGCTCGCCGCCGGCCTCGCCGCCCGTGGCGCACCGCTGCTCGTACGCCGCGGCGAGGTCGTCGACGTGCTCGCCGATCTCCATCGTCGCGTCGGGATCCGTGCCCTGCACAGTCACCAGGAGACGGGCCTCGAGATCACCTTCGCGCGCGATCGTGCCGTCGGCGCCCTCTGCCGCGCCGAGCGCATCCCCTGGACCGAGCATCTCCAGTTCGGCGCCTTCCGCCGCCTCGGCGACCGTGACGGCTGGTCCAGGCGCTGGGAGGCGCTGATGACCGAACCGGAACATGACGTGCCCGAACGCCTCGACGGGGTCGTCCTCGACGGGCTCGTCGGGGAGCCCCTCCCCGCGCTGCCCGTGGCGGGGCTCGAGGACCTCCACCCCGCCGCGTCCGAACGCCGCTGGGACCAGGCGCCCGGAGAACGTGCGGGCCTCGCGCGCCTCGACAGCTTCCTCGCCGAGCGGGGCGCGGCCTATCACAGGGAGATGTCGAGCCCGCTCACCGCCGCCGACGCCTGCTCACGCCTGTCCGCGGCCCTCGCCTGGGGCAACGTCTCCATGCGCCGGATCGTCGCGCGCACGCGCGCCGCTCAGCGCGACCTCAAGGAGCATTCGTCGCACACCGCGGCCGGCCTGCCCTACGCCCGCGGCGCCCTCGTCTCCTTTTCCTCGCGCCTGCACTGGCACTGCCACTTCATGCAGAAGCTGGAGTACGAACCGGCCCTCGAGTTCCACTGCTTCAATCGCGCCGTGGACGACGTGCGCCCACGGCCGGGACCGGCCGGCCACCTCGAAGCCTGGTGCACGGGCACGACAGGCCTGCCCTTCGTGGACGCCTGCATGCGCCAGCTCCAGACCACGGGCTGGATCAACTTCCGCATGCGCGCGATGCTCGTCGCCACCGCCGCCTATCACCTCTGGCTCGACTGGCGCGAATTCCGTGACTTCCTCGCGCGCCAGTTCGTCGACTACGAACCCGGCATCCACGTCTCGCAGATCCAGATGCAGTCCGGCGTCACGGGCATCAACACGCTGCGCATCTACAACCCCGTCAAGCAGGGCCACGACCAGGACCCGGAGGGCGAGTACATCCGGCGCTGGGTGCCGGAGCTGGCCGGCCTCGACGGCAGGGCGATACACGAACCCTGGACGGCGGGGCCGATCGAGCTCGCCGCCCTGGGCATCGAACTCGGCCGGAACTATCCGGAACGGATCGTCGACCACGTGGAAGCCGCGCGCGAGGCGCGCCGCAAGCTCGGCACGGCGCTCTCGACGCCTGAGGCGCGCAAGGAGTCGGAGCGCGTCATGCGCGAGCACGGCAGCCGCAAGGGGGGCGACCGTCGCCGCAACGGCAAAGGCAGCGGCTCGGCGACCCGGAAGAAGAAGGCGGCGGCCTGAGTCAGCCTTCCGGCGCGGCGCCGCGCCCGAGACGCCGCGCCAGCGGCGCGATCGTCAGCCCCTGCACGAGGATCGAGAACACCACGATCACGTAGGTCGCGGCGAGGATCAGCGGCTTGTGCTCGCTCTCGGGCAGCGACAGCGCGAGGGCCACGGAGATGCCGCCCTTCAGGCCGCCCCAGGTCATGATCGGGATCACGTCGCTGCCGAGTTCCCGGGAGGGCCTCAGCAGCAGCACGGGCACGGCGACCGCCGCCAGACGCCCGAGCAGCGCGAGCACCGCGCCGCCGACGATGCCCGGCAGGAAGGAGGCCTCGAAGGCGAGCGCGAAGACCTCGATGCCGATGAGCAGGAACAGCACGGCGTTGAGGATCTCGTCCACGAGCTTCCAGAACGCGTCCACGTTCTCGCGTGTCGTCTTCGACATGCCGTGGGCCATGCCGACGTCGCCGATGAGCAGACCCGACACCACCGCCGCGATCGGCGCCGAGACGTGCAGCGCGATGGCCAGTTCGTAGCCGCCGAAGGCGAGCGCGAGGGTCAGCAGCACCTCGAGCGAGTAGTCGTCGATGCGGCGCATGACCTGGAACACGCCCCAGCCCAGCACGCCGCCGAGAAGCGCGCCGCCGAGGGCCTCCTGCACGAACAGCACCGCCGCGCCCGCGACGGTCGCTTCCTCCGCGCCGGGCGCCGGGAACGCGAGGCCCACCAGCACCAGGAACACCACGTAGGCGACGCCGTCGTTGAAGAGGCTCTCGCCGGCGATCTTCGTCTCCAGCGCCGGCCGCAGCTTCGCCTCGCGCAGCACGCCGAGCACCGCGACGGGATCGGTGGGGGTGACGATGGCGCCGAACACGAGCGCCACGAGCAGCGGCACGCCGGCGAGGAGCGCGAAGCCGATCCCGACCACCGCGACCGAGAGCGCGACGCCGATCGTCGCCATGAGCAGCACCACCCAGGCCTGCGCCCGGAGATCCTCGAGCTTGACGTGCAGGGCGCCGGCGAACAGCAGCAGCCCGAGCATGCCCTCGAGGAGCGCCTCGGAGAACTCGATGCCGAGCACGACCTCCCGCAGCGTCGCCTCGATGCCGAGCGCCGGGACGAGCAGATCGAGGCCCATGGCCCCGAGCGAGGTCGCGAGCGCCACGACCAGGATGCCGATGGCCTGGGGCAGGCGCAGGACGAAGTGGTTGACGACGCCGAAGGCCGCCGCGAGCACGATCAGCAGCGAAGTGAGCTGGAGCAGGTTCAGGATCGTGGCCTCCGCCTGAGCGATCACGCCGATGGACCCGCGAGAGCATACAGCGCCGGGGTCCCCCGGCGGGGTGTGCGATCCGACGGCATTCGTCGTAGCCTTCGGCGACCGGGCCGGCACGGTCATGGCCCCGGCACGACTCGCGAAGCGCCCGAGAGCGCGGCGAGCGAACGCGCCCCGGAAGGCGAAGACGGATCCGCGCCCCGGTACCGGGGCTGCGCAGGATCGCCACCTTCACGCGACCCGGTCCGCGACCCGGACCAGAGAGGGAGAGACACCCATGAACAGCGATGCGTCCCGAGCGACCCCGGACTTCGACGTCGTCGTGGTCGGCGCCGGCATGTCCGGCCTCTACCTCCTCCACCGGCTCCGCGGCCTCGGCATGAGCGCCGTCGCCGTCGAGACCGGCGACGACGTGGGCGGCACCTGGTACTGGAACCGCTACCCCGGCGCACGCTGCGACATCCAGAGCCTCGACTACCAGTTCAAGTTCGACCCGGAGCTCATGAAGGACTGGCAGTGGAGCGAGAAGTACGCTGCCCAGCCCGAGATCCTGCGCTACCTGCAGCACGTGGCCGAGCGCTACGACCTGCGCCGCGACATCCGCTTCGGGACCCGCGTCGACCACGCGACGTGGCACGACGACGAGGGCCTCTGGCACGTCCACACCATCCCCGCCGACGGCGACGGTGAGGGGCGGGAGATCACGGGCCGCTACTACGTCATGGCCACGGGCTGCCTGTCGAAGCCGAAGGAGCCGGACATCCCCGGCACGGATCGCTTCGAGGGCGAGGTCTACGTCACCGGCCGCTGGCCGCACGAGAAAGTGGACTTCACGGGCAAGCGCGTCGCCGTCATCGGCACCGGCTCCTCGGGCATCCAGTCGATCCCGCTGATCGCGCAGGAAGCCTCCGAGATGGTCGTCTTCCAGCGCACGCCGAACTACTCCATGCCCGCGGGCAACGGCCCGATCCCCGACGACAAGCGCAGCGCCGTCGAGGCCGATCCTGCCGCCTATCACGAGGCGGCGCGCTGGACCGCGGTCGGCGTCGTCGTGGAGGAACCCACGGACCGGGTGCTCGACGTCGACGAGGCCGAACGCCGGCGGCGCTTCGAGAAGGCCTGGCAGATGGGCGAGCTGCTCGCCCCCGGCCAGCAGTTCGCCGATCTCCAGGTCGACGCGGACGCCAACGAGGCCTTCTGCGAGTTCGTCCGCGAGAAGATCCGCGAGACCGTGAAGGACCCGGAGACGGCCGAGCTGCTGTGCCCGAAGGGCTATCCCTTCGCCACCAAGCGCCCCTGCCTCGACACGAACTACTTCCAGACCTTCAACGAGGACCACGTCCGCCTCGTCGATCTGCACAGCCAGCCGATCCAGGCCATCACCGAGACCGGCATCGTCTTCGGCGAGGGTGACCGGCAGGAGCGCCACGACTTCGACGCCATCGTCTACGCCACCGGCTTCGACGCCATGACCGGCGCCATCGTCTCCGTGGACATCGAGGGCCGGGACGGGGCGACGCTGAAGGAGAAGTGGCACGCCGGCCCGCAGACCTACCTCGGTCTCATGACCGCCGGCTTCCCGAACCTGTTCATGATCACGGGCCCCGGCTCACCCTCCGTGCTCTCGAACATGGTCGTGTCCATCGAGCAGCACGTGGAATGGATCAGCGACTGCCTGAGCGATCTCCGCGAGCACGGCTACACGCGCATCGAACCCACGGAGACGGCCGAGCAGGCCTGGGGCGTGCACGTGAACGACTGCGCGCACATCACGCTCTACGAGGACACGGCCTCCTGGTACATGGGCGCCAACGTCCCCGGCAAGCCGCGCGTGTTCCTGCCCTACGTGGGCGGCGTGGGGACCTATCGCGAGACCTGCGACACGGTGCGCGAGGACGGCTACCTCGGCTTCCGCCTCTCCGGCCCGGAAGGCGAGCAGTGCCACGACGGCGTGGTCAATCGCCTGCAGCCCGACGTCGCCGGGCTCCTGAAGATGATGGCCGAGGCCGGCCTGCCCTCCTTCGACAGCCTCTCGGCGCCCGAGGCGCGGGCTCTGTCCGAGCAGCTCGCGGTGGCGAATCCGCCGGGGCCGGAGGTGGGCGAGGTGCGCGACGGCACCTACCCCGGCGCCGCCGGCGATCTGCCCTACCGCCTCTACCGGCCCGAGTCCGCCGGCCCGCACCCGATCGTCGCCTACTTCCACGGCGGCGGCTGGGTGCTCGGCAGCCACGAGTCCGACGACGCCTTCTGCCG
>JAZBPO010000283.1:0-11172 GCA_036351675.1 Pseudomonadales bacterium | reverse complement strand
GGTAGACGGCGGTGGCGATCTGCGAGGAGCAGATATAGCGCTCGCTCTCGAGGGCTTCGCGGACGGCCTGGGACGACGAGATCAGCGCCGGAACGTCCGGCGTCGGGGCTTCGCTCACGATTCGGTCCAGTTCTCTCTGCGGCCGCGGATCATAGGGGGCGTGGCGCGGTCCTGTATACGGCGGGGTGCGGGCGTCGCGCGACGAGCCGCCGCTCAGGCGATCGCCTTGCGGACGCGGGGCATCACTTCTCGCGAGAACAGCTCCAGGCTGTCGTGCACCCGCGCTTCCGGCAGATTGCCGCCGTCGAACTTGAGCACGAGGCGGTCGATGCCCTTCAGCACGCCGTGCCAGGCGACGATGCGCCCGGCGACCTCCTCGGGATCGCCGCAGAGCGCCGGGCTGCGCTTCGCGTCCTCGAAGGCGGCGTGCCGGTCGGCGATCGGCGGCGGGCCCTCGCGGCCGGACTGGGCGCAGATGAGCGCCCAGACCCAGCGCTGATAGCCGAGGTGCCAGGGCGCCCAGTAGTCGCGGGCGGCGTCACCGTCCGGGCCGACGAAGCAGTGCGCCGTGAAGCCGATGCGCGGGGCGCCGGCGTGCGCTGCTGCCGACCAGGCGCGCCGGTAGTGCTCGGCGAGGCCCGCGAAGGCGTCGGCGCCGGCGAACACGCCGGGCAGCTGTAGGGGCAGGCCGAGGCGCGCCGCCATGTCCGCGGAATCCGTGGAGGATCCGCCCCCGAGCCACACCGTCGGTCCGCCGGCCCGGGCGGGCCTTGGCTCGAGGCCCACCTCGCAGAGCGGTGCGCGATAGTCGCCCTCGAAGCTCACGCGTTCCTCGCGCCAGAGCCTGAGCATCAGTTCGAGGTGTTCGCCGAAGCGCTCGCGCGAATCGTCGAGCTGCTGGCCGAACTGCAGGTAGGCGTCGAAGAAGGCGTTGCCGCGGCCGGCGATCATCTCGGCGCGTCCCGCGGACAGGAGATCCAGGGAGGCGTAGTCCTCCGCGAGGTGCACCGGATCGCGGTTGGCGACGAGCGTCACGCCCGTGGACAGGCGGATACGCTCCGTGCGCTGGCTGATCGCCGCGAGCAGCATCTGCGGCGAGGAGACGATGTAGTCGCAGAGATGGTGCTCGCCGACGTGGAAGGCGTCGAAGCCGAGCGCCTCTGCGCGTTCGGCCAGGCGGACGATGCGCGCGAAGCGCTCGGCGCGGGTCGGACGGTCGTCGCCGTCGGGCCCCGCCATCCAGTCGCCGAGGGTCAGGACACCGAACTGCATCCGGTCCGGCTCGCTGTCAGCTGATCGGTGCGAGCCCCTTTGCCCGTTGCTTGATCGCATCGCGCAGATCGAAGCCGGCCGTCATCCAGCGCTTGGCCTGCTCGGCCGTGAACGCCTTCTCGCTCCACTGGCGTGCAGTGCGAGCCTCGAAGCCGGCCGCGTTCCAGGCGCCGGCGGCGTCGGCCGCGAAGCCCTCGCCGAGCCAGAGGAGGATCGCCTCGCCGGACGCGATGCCCGCGTCGGTCCAGGACTCGTAGCCGCTCGCGTCCACGCCGGCCGCGCTGAGGGTCTGCGCCCAGTCCGCGGCGACGCCCTGGCGCTGCCAGGAGGCGATCTCGGCCTCGCTCATGCCCTCCCAGGTCGGCGTGGACGAGCACGCGGCGAGCAGGAACGTGAGCGTGACGGCGATCAGGGTCTTTGCTTCTTGCATGTGCGTGCTCCTTTTCCGATGGATCACTGGCCCGTGAAACGGGGTGCGCGTTTCTCGACGAAGTGCGCGACGCCTTCCTTGAAGTCCTCGGTGCCGAAGGTGGCCTTCATCTCCGTCTCGGCGCGGTCCAGGGAGGACTGCAGGTCGCCGAACACGTCGTTCCAGAGCTGCTGCTTCATGACGCGCAGGGAGCGCGGCGAGACGTTCGTGGCCATGTCCTTCGCGTAGGCCATGACGTCGTCCATGAAGGTCTCCTTCGGATAGACGGCGTTGGCGAGGCCGATGCGCAGCGCCTCCTCGGCGCCGACGAAGCGCGCGGAGAAGAGCAGATCCGCGGCCACGGCCGGATTGCAGAGCTGGTTCAGGGTCCAGGTGAGGCCCCACTCGGCGATGAGGCCACGCTTCGCGAAGATCGTCGACATGCGGCCTTCGCTGGACCAGAGACGGAGGTCCGTGAAGAGGGCGATGGCCATGCCCATGCCCGCGCAGGCGCCGTTCACGGCGCAGATCACGGGCTTGGGGACCGAGGCGAAGTAGGAATAGCGGCCCCCGAAGGCTGCCGGTACCGACTTGTCGATGCGCCGGTCCTCGGCGCCGGAGGCGATGCCGCCGTCCTGCGAACCCTCCTTCGCAGCGGCCTGGATGGAGAGCAGGTTCTCCATGTCGGCGCCGGCGCAGAAGCCGCGACCGTTGCCCGTGAGGACGATGACGCGGACCGCGTCGTCCTCCGTGGCCGCCTGCATGCACTGGTAGACGCCGGCGTCCATGGCGCCGGTCCAGGCGTTCATCTTGTTCGGGCGGTCGAGCGTGACGACGGCGACGCCGTCCTCCACGCGGTAGTCGACGTCCTGCAGGTCCCGCGGCGTTCCCATGCTCTCTCTCCCCTCTGGGTTCGTGTCAGATCGGAAACCGGCGCTGCAGCCAGTCCAGGATCAGGGCGTTCGTCTCGTCCGGCTTCTCCTGCTGCGTCCAGTGCCCACAGTCGGCGATGACGTGCTTCTCTAGGTCCGGGACCCACTGCTCCATGCCCTCGGTCATGGCCGGCGTGAGGACGACGTCGTTGGCGGCGCTGACCATGAGCGCGGGCACGCCGACATGGTCGGGTACGTCCGCGGTGGCCGCCCAGTTGCGCGAGATGTTCCGGTACCAGTTGATGCCGCCGGTGAAGCCCGTCTTCCGGAACGTGTCGATGAAGTGGCTCAGCGCCTCCTCGTCGATGATCGGCGCCGGGGCGGACGCGGGGTCGTAGGCCTCGAGCGCCGCGAGCATGGACAGGCGGCGCTGGTCCGCCGGCAGCCTCGCGAAGTCCTCCGCGGTCATCTCCGAGCGGCCGTAGAACATGCGGAACACCGCCTCGACGCGCTCGGCGAAGATCGCGTCGGCCACGCCCGGCTGCTGGAACTGCACGATGTAGAAGTCCTCGCCCATGCCCGCCTTCATCAGCTTGAGCGGATCCATGGACGCTCGCGGAGAGAAGGGCGTGTTGAGGGCGATGACGCCGGCGACGCGGTCGGGGCGCAGCTGCGCCATGGACCAGACCACGGCGCCGCCCCAGTCGTGGCCGCAGAACACGGCCCGCTCGATGCCGAGCGCGTCCAGGAGGCCGGCCAGATCGCCGGTGAGCTGCTGGATGTCATAGGCCTCGACCGGTCCGGGCCGGTCGGAGTCGCCGTAGCCGCGCTGATCGGGCGCGATGGCCCGGTAGCCCGCGGCCGCGACGGCGGGCAGCTGGAAGCGCCAGGAGAAGGCGAGTTCGGGGAAGCCGTGACAGAAGACGACGGCGGGGCCGTCGGCCGGCCCCGCCTCGTGGACGGCGAGCTCGATACCGTTCGTGGTGATGCGGCGCGCGGCCGGGAATGCTGCGCTCATCGATGCTCCTCCCCGGGACGGCTGCGAAGGATCACGCAGGAGGGTGCACGATGCCAGCGGGCTCGATCTGGTGCTCCGCTTGATCCGGTGATCCGCGGTGGTGAGACTCGCAGTGTTGATCGGGGAGGACAACTTGATGCGCAGTTCATGTGCGGCCGGGCTGCGGGTAGTTGCTGGCCTGCTGCTGGCGCTACCCGCCGTGGCTGCGGAGCGGGAGGCTCGGGTATCCACCTACACCGTGCCCGAAGCGCCCGAGTACCTGCTCCAGGGCGCTACGGTCCTGACTGGTACCGGTGAGCGCATCGAGGGCACCAACGTGCTGTTCGAGGAAGGCGTCATCACCGGCGTGGGCGACTACTTGAGCCCGCCTTCCTACGTCGAGCGCATCGATGCCTACGACCTCTGGGTGACGCCCGGTCTCATCGACGTGCACGCCTTGCTTCACGACTACCGGAAGCCCGATGAAGATGCTCGAGGGGCCTCCGGTGCCATGGAGCCGGCGACGGAGCAGCATCCGGCGGAAGACCTGGTCTGGCCGGAGGCTCCGGGGTTCGCGCGCGCCCGTGGCGATGGCGTCACTACGCTGCACGTCCGGCCCGACGCAGTGGAGTCGCGCAGTGACGGGGGCGTGACGCTCAAGAACGTACCTGCTGCTTCGGTCGCGGCCATGAAGTTCCCGGGAGCACCGCACGACGTCGAGCCTTCCAGCGGCGAAGGCGCCGTGGACAGCGCCTGCAGCGACGAGGAGATGCTGGCGCTGTGCGAGCTCGGGCGCGCCGTTCGTGCGGGTGAGCGCCTGAACGTTGCGGCGGCGCAGGCCATGAGGGTGGCGCTCGACGCGGGCGTGGCGGTGAAGGAGAGTGATGCGATCCGCTGGATCACCGCCGACGCTGCCGATGCGCTCGGTATCGGTGATCGCACGGGGCGCCTCGAGGAAGGCTATGCGGCCGACGTCGTGCTCTGGGATCGGAACCCCTTCAGTGACGACGCGCGGCCACTGAAGGTGTGGATCGACGGGGCGCTGCGCTACGAGATCGATGGTCCCTAGGCAGCAGGTCTGCAGCGCGCTCGTATGCCCCGAACCTGAACAGCTGACCCAGGGTCAGCTGTTCAGGTTCGGGAACGTCAGGGCCCTTCGATTGACTGACCGGCGCGGCGCGCGGACCATGCGCGGTCTCTGCTACACGCACGGGCCCCTTCGCTCCGGCGAAGCGGACCGTATCTTCTCCACGGGTCATTCAGGAAAGGAGCTTCAGATGGCTTTCGAACTGCCCGCGCTGCCCTACGCTCAGGACGCCCTGGCGCCGCACATCAGCCCCGAGACGCTCGAGTACCACTACGGCAAGCACCACCAGACCTACGACACCAAGCTGAACGCGGCGGTGGACGGCACGCCCGACGCGGACAAGTCTCTCGAAGAGCTCATCAAGACGGCCTCCGGCGGCGTGTTCAACAACGCAGCGCAGATCTGGAATCACACCTTCTACTGGCACTCGCTGTCGCCGAACGGCGGCGGTGCACCCACCGGTGATCTCGCTGCGGCCATCGACCGCGACTTCGGCTCCCTCGAGGAGTGCAAAAAGCAGCTCGCGGACGCCGTCGGCACGCACTTCGGCTCCGGCTGGGCCTGGCTGGTCTCCGACGGCGGTACGCTCAAGGTCGTCTCCACGCACGACGCGGCCAACCCTATGACCGACGGCCAGACGCCGCTGCTGACCATCGATGCCTGGGAGCACGCCTTCTACATCGATTACCGCAACGCCAAGCCGAAGTACTGCGAGGCGGTGCTCGAGAACCTGATCAACTGGGATTTCGCCGCGGAGAATCTCGCCAAGGCAGGCTGATCCCGACCGACCGGGTCTATCGAGAAGGGCGCCTCCGGGCGCCCTTTCTCGTTCTGGGCACCGCATAGCTGAACGCCGACTCCGGGCCGATGTTCAGGTTTCCGTAGAACCTGAATGGAGGGGCCAGGGCCCCTGTTCAGGTTGGCGCCGGCTCGATCCGAACGTGAACAGGGGCCCTGGCCCCGCTGTTCAGGTTCAGGGGATGAACTGCTCCTGGAGGATGCGTTCCTCGAGGTTGTGCTCGGCGTCGAAGAGGATGCGCAGACAGGTTTCGGCGTCCTCGGCGACGTGCACCTCGACGACGTTGCGGACCTCGGTGGCGTCGGCGACGGCGGAGACCGGTCGCTTGTAGTGGTCGAGCACCTCGAGGGTGATGCGTGCGGTGTGCGGCAGCACCGCTCCGCGCCAGCGCCGCGGCCGGAAGGCACTGATCGGGGTGAGGGCGAGCACGTTCGAGCCGATCGGCAGGATCGGCCCGTGCGCGGAGAGGTTGTAGGCAGTGGAGCCGGCCGGGGTGGCGACGAGGACGCCGTCGCAGATCATCTTGTCGATGCGCTCCTTGCCGTCGATGCACACGCGGATGTTCGCGGCCTGGCGCGTCTGGCGCAGGAGCGAGACCTCGTTGATGGCCTTGGCGCGCTGCTCCGTACCCGAGTCCGTGACGGCGACCATCTCCAGGGGATGGAGCTCGACCGTCTCGGCAGTCCGCAGGCGATCGAGGAGAGCGTCCTCGTCGTAGCCGTTCAGCAGGAAGCCGACTGTGCCGCGGTTCATGCCGTAGATGGGCACGCCCCGACCCATGGTCCGGTGCAGAGCCTCGAGCATGTAGCCATCGCCGCCGAGGGCGACGATGACCTCCGCTTCCTCGGGCGCGACGTGCGGGTACTTCGCCTCCAGCGCCTCCTTCGCGGCGCGCGAGCCCTCGCTGCGCGAGGAGACGAACGCGACCTTCTCGAAGTCCATGGCCTTCCCCTTTCCCGTGGCTGTGCGCTGCGTCCGATCGGGCGCGGGCGTGCGGTCAGTCGTCGCTGACCTGGCGGATGAGTCCTTCCTGCGCCACGGAGGCGACGAGCGTGCCGTCCTGCGCGTAGATCAGACCTCGGTTGAAGCCGCGGGCGCCTCCGGAGGCCGGGCTGTCCTGGACGTAGAGCATCCACTCGTCGGCGCGGAAGGAACGATGGAACCACATGGCGTGATCGAGGGACGCGGTCTGCAGCTTGCCCTGCATCCAGGACACGCCGTGCGGCCAGATGCAGGTGTCGAGGAGCGACCAGTCCGACAGATAGGCGAGGGCGCACTGATGCAGGCGCTCGTCGTCGGGCATGCGTCCGGCCACGCGCATCCAGGCCACCTGGCGCGGCTCCATGGGCTCCGGGTTCAGCTCGTCGCGGAACTGCAGCGGCCGCATCTCGATCGGGCGCTCGCGGGCGAAGCGCTGGATCTCCTCGGCGGGCCAGCCCGCCGCCTCCGCCTGGCGTCGGCGGATCAGGTGTTCCGGTTCGAGTTCGTCGGGTGGCGCGACCTCGGGCATGGGGAACTGGTGTTCGAGGCCGTCCTCGCGCACCTGGAAGGAGATGGACATGTTGAAGATCGGCCGCCCGTGCTGGATCGCGACCACCCGGCGGGTGGTGAAGGAGCGGCCGTCGCGGATCCGGTCGACCACGTAGAGCAGCGGGACGGCAGGATCCCCGGGGCGCAGGACGTAGGCGTGCCGAGCCTGCGCGTGGCGCTCCGGATCCTCGACCGTGCGGGAGGCCGCGACCAGCGCCTGCCCCAGCACCTGGCCGCCATAGACGCGCTGCCAGGAATCGTCCGGGCTCTGCCCCCGGTAATGGTTGCGCTCGATCTCCTCGAGATCGAGCAGCGCGATGAGCTCCCCGAGCACGCCCGTCATCTTCGGCCCCGTCCGCCTGCCTGCCGCGTCGCAGGGAACGACGCTGCCGGCATTGTACGCAGGCGGGTGGCGGGCCCGACAGCGCTCCGGGTGCAGGGCCATGCCGCGCTAGAATCGCGACCTTCTCCCCGTGGACGGAATAGACCGCCATGACAGCCCCCGATGCGCCCCGCTGGTTCACCGATGCGCTCGAAGCGCCCTGCGAGGATCGTTGGGTCGAGGTCTCCGGTACGCGTATCCACTACCTCTACTTCGCCCGCGACGAGACGCTCCCCGGCCTCGTCCTCGTGCACGGCAACGGCGCCCACGCGCACTGGTGGCGCTTCATCGCGCCCTTCTTCCTCGGCGACTACCGCGTCGCGGCCCTCGATCTCTCGGGCATGGGGGACAGCGGCCACCGTGAGCGCTATGCGCCGGAACTCTTCGCCGAGGAGGTGATCTCCGTGGCGCGCGATGCCGGCTTCGGTTCCGGGGCGATCGTGGTCGGTCACAGCTTCGGCGGCTTCGTCACGATCCAGACCGCGATCCGCCATGGCGACGAGCTCACCAGTGTGGTGCTCGTCGACTCGCCGGTGCGTCCGCCGGACTACGACTGGGAGCGCGATCCGCGGCGCTCGCCGATCCGCCGCAAGCGCGTCTATGACGACTTCGCCTCGGCGCTCGGGCGCTTCCGGCTCATGCCGCCGCAGGATTGCCACAACGACTTCATCCTCGACTACATCGGTCGCCATTCGATCACGGCGGTGGAGGGCGGGTTCAGCTGGAAGTTCGACGACCGCATGTTCGAGAAGCTCGAGTTCCGGAACACGGGTGAGGACCTCCGGCGCCTGTCGTGCCGGGTCGCGGTCATGTACGGCGAGGACAGCTATCTCTTCGATCAGGAGATCGCCGACTACATGTTCTCCGTGCTCGACGAGTCCGTGCCCTTCATGGCCCTGCCCGAGGCCCAGCATCACGTGTTCCTCGACCAGCCCCTCGCCTTCGTCGCGGCCCTGCGCATGCTGCTCGCCGAGTGGCGCCATTCGCGGCCGAACCGCCAGCCGCGCAGCGCCGCCTCGGCCACCGACTAGCGGGCGGTCGCCATGGAACGGACGGCTCCCGTGATCCCGCCCGCGACGTTCGGGTGGAGCTGCCGAAACCTCGGGAGGGTGCGATGACGATCGTGTGGGTGGACGCGGATGCCTGTCCGCGGCCCGTGAAGGAGGTGCTATTCAAGGCCGCGGACAAGCGGAAGGTGGAGACCATCCTCGTCGCCAACGCGTACATGCAGGTGCCGCGTTCGCCGCGGATCCGCTCCCAGACCGTGCCGCACGGCTTCGATGCCGCCGACGACTACATTGTCGAGAACGCGGTCGCCGGCGACCTCGTCGTGACGCAGGACATCCCGCTCGCGGCCCAGCTCGTGGAGAAGGACGTGGCCGTGATCAACCCGCGCGGTCAGGAGCTGGACGCGGGCAACATCGGCGAGCGCCTCTCGGTCCGGAACCTCAAGGAGGACATGCGCGGCGCCGGCATGATGACCGGCGGGCCGCCACCCTTCGGCGATCGCGAGAAGCAGGCCTTCGCGAACGGCTTCGATCGTGTGCTGACGCGGCTCCTGAACGCGTCGCGCTGACCGCGGTGGCGCGGTCAGATCGCTTCGACGTGGATCTCCGGTGCGGTCTCCCGGAGCGTCGCCGCGACGCGGCCGGTGAGGCCCGGTTCCGCCAGCAGGGCGATGCGCAGACGGGCGGGCCCGGCGTTCAACAGGGCGTCGGCGAGCAGTTCGCCGAAGGCCTCGACGTCGCGCGGACGGCTCTGGTGGCCGAGGATCGGGAGCGCGAGACCGCGCATGCCCGAGCGCGTAGCGAGGCGCATGATCGTCGTGAGCGACTGGCTCACCCAGCTCGGATCCACCGTAGGGTGCCGTTCGAGGTCGTGTACGACCGCGAGCAGGCGCGTCGGCCGCGCCCGGCGCATGAGCACGGCGCCGGGTGACGCGGGCTCGGAACGGCTCGCGGCTTCGATGAGGTCGTCGACCGAGGTGAGCTCGAGCTCCTGCGAGTAGTCCTCCGGATCGCGCTCGGCGCGCTCCGGACCCTGGCCGAGAACCAGCCAGCGGTCCTGCTCCTCGACGAGCGCATCGCACCAGTCGGGCAGGCGTGCGCGATGGGCCGACGCCAGGGCGACGGCGCGCAGTGGCGTGACCACGCGCTCGCGGTCGATCAGGGCCATGCCGGTACCGGGTCGGACACTCGAAATGAACAGGCTAGCGAGCACTGCGGGGCATGTCAGGCGCCCCGGGGGCACGCCCGTCGCCGGCCGTGGGCCGTTCGTCCCCCGAAACCTGAACAGCTGACCCGGGGTCAGCTGTTCAGGTTGCTCGCTGGGTGGGCATCACGGGGTGAGTGCGACGTACCAGGCCAGCACGGGCACGAAGAAGGCGATGGTGCCGGCCAGGAGCTGGAGCACGGGTCTGGCAAGGGCGTCGCGTGGCGCCCGACCCGCGAGTGCGCCGAGCAGCACGCCAGCGCCGAAGCCCGTGAAATGCGCCATCACGTCCGTGTTCTCGCCTCCCGTGCCGGTCCAGACCACGAGTGCGAAGCCCGCGAAGAGGGGGGCCAGGGCCCGGCGCCAGCCGCTGCCGCGGCGGATCTCGCCGCGCGCCCAGGCGACGGCGGCGAAGAGGCCGAGGGCGCCGAAGGTGGCCGTGCTGGCGCCGATGGAGCGGAAGGCGTCGGCCTGGATCAGGGCATTGGCGCCGTTGCCGAGGGCGCCGGCGAGGAGTACGAGGAGCCAGCCGACGCCGGAGCCGAGACCGCGGGCCACGTAGAGGCCGAAGAAGGCGCCGAAGGCCGAGTTCGACAGGATGTGGCCCGAGTCGGCGTGGAGCGTGAGCGCCGTGATCGTGCGCCACCATTCGCCGGCTTCGACGCGGCCGGCCTGCATGCGGCCGGCGCCGATCATCTCGGGGCCGAAAGCCGCTTCGCCCTGCAGGAACGGGACCGCCCAGATGACGACGAGGAAGCCGAGGATGCCCCAGCGGCCGTCGTCGACCGGCGGGGCGATGGCGACGCGCACGGGTTCCTCCGACGCCTCTTCCAGATAGTCGCCGAGCTCTTCGAGCGCGCGTGCGACGTGGGATTCGTCGACGAGCAGGGTCCAGCCCCCGATGCGTTCCTCGAGGCGATGGGGGATGCCCACGGCGGTGAGTACGAGGCCCATCTCCGCCACCGTGCTCCGATGTCGGCCGACGCGGACGGCGTGCCAGTGCGGGGCCGGCGGTGGTCCGTGCTGGTCGTGCGGTGGGTGGTGGTGTGTCATGCGGGGCGTGCCATCCTTGATCTGGCGCAGGGCTTCCGGCCGCCGGCGCGAGGATACTCGCAGCTGACCGATGCAGCATGGAGTCGTGCGCCTTGAGCACAGTGGAGCAGAAGCAACCGATCGATGCCGGCGAAGCCTGGGAAGTCGTGGACGTCGAGCAGGTCGTGGCCCAGCTCGGCGAGGTGGACGTCGCCTACAAGGAGCTGATGCGCGTCCCGTCGCTGTCGGCCGGCGTCTATCGCCTCGCCGCGGGCTCGCGCGACATGCAGGGTCCGCACGACGACGACGAGGTCTACTTCGTGCTCTCCGGCCGTGCCCGCGTGCGCATGGACGGCGACGTGCGCGACGTCCGTCCCGGCTCCCTGCTCTACGTCCGCGCCGCCACGGACCACACCTTCTTCGAGATCGAGGAAGACATCACCCTCCTCGTGCTCTTCACCAACGCCTGATCCCCGAACCTGAACCAAGGGGCCAGGGCTTCTGTTCACCTTCGAACCTGAACGGGGTCCCTGGGCCTTTCGTTCAGGTTCGGGCGTGAAGAGGGGCCCTGGCCCCGTTGT
>JAZBPO010000282.1:0-5838 GCA_036351675.1 Pseudomonadales bacterium | reverse complement strand
GTAGTGGCGGGGCCCCGCCGTGAGACGGTCGACGTTCACGTTCTCGAGGCCCGGTACGGGGGGCCGCGCCACGGCGGCGCCGGTGACGGCGTCGCGTCCGAGCCAGCTCGACGCGAGCTGCCAGAGCGCGCTGTCGGGGGCCGGCATGTAGTAGATCGCGTAGCGCTCGAAGCGGTTCACGCGACGCGCCTCCCGAGGCTCCAGACCCCGCGTACGCCGGGCCAGCGACCCGGCTCGTGGTGGATGCGCAGCACGTCCGCGCGCTGGCCGACGGCGATCTCGCCGCGGTCGTCGAGCTTCGCCATGCGTGCCGGCGCGCGCGTCGCGACGGCGACGGCCTCGGGCAGCGACCAGGCGAAGGGCGCCTCCGTGAGCATGAACACGGTCCGCAGCATGGACATGGGCACGTAGTCCGAGCAGATCGAGTCGAGGAGCCCGCGCTCCGCCGTCTCGCGCGCCGACAGATTGCCCGAATGGGAACCGCCGCGAACGAAATTCGGCGCGCCCATGGCATTGATCAGGCCGTGACTGCGCGCGGCCTCCGCGGCCTCCAGGCTCACGGGGAACTCGGCGATGCCGCAGCCGAGCTCGGCCGCGAGTGCGATGTCCTCCGGATGCAGGTCGTCGTGCGATGCGAACGCGACGCCGAGGCGCTCGGCCTGCGCCGCGACCGCGCGGCGCCGCTCGAGGGCGCCGCCCGCCTCGCGCATCTCCGTCATGCGCGTGAGGATCTCCTCGATCTCCGCTGCGCGCTTGCCCTCCTCGAGCAGGCGCGCGCGGAAGCCTTCCAGGTCGTGGTACTGGCCCTGGCCCGGCGTGTGGTCCATGACCGAGAGCATGCGCAGGAAGCCGTGCTCGAGCAGCGGTTCGAGTACCGCCTCGAGCTGCGGATTGCTGACCTCGCAGCGCAGGTGCAGGAGATGGTCGATGCGCAGCAGATCCTGTTCCCGCGCAGCATCGAGGCCCCCGATCATGTCGGGCAGGTGCTCCTCACGGTCGAGCCCCTCGGCTGATCCGTGCAGGCTGAGCGAGTCGAACACGGTGGTGATGCCGGCGGCGGCGATCTGGCCGTCGTGGGCGACGGCCGCGCCGATCGCGTCCCAGTGCGCGCCGGGCCGCGGCATGTAGTGGCGCTCGAGGTTGTCGGTGTGGATGTCGACGAGCCCGGGGATCAGCAGATCACCCTGGAAGTCGATCTCCTCCGCAGCGCCGGCGGTACCATCGAGGTCGATGATGCAGCCGTCGTCGATGCGCACCGCGACGTCCTCGAGTACGGCGTCCGCCGTGACGACGCGCGCACCGACGATCCGCAGCGCGGCCGGCGCCTGCTGCGCCTCAGGCTGCATCGCGATGCGCCGCGACGTCGAAGAGCCGCGTGGCCACCGCTTCGCGAACGTCGAGGTCGTGGAAGATCCCGACCATGGCCGCGCCTCGCGCCAGGGCCTCGCGCACGAGGGCCACCACCGTCTCCCGGTTGCCCGCGTCGAGCGACGCCGTGGGCTCGTCGAGGAGCATCACGGGGCGCTCGGAGACGAAGCTGCGGGCGATGTTCACGCGCTGCTGCTCGCCACCGGAGAAGGTGGCCGGCGGCAGGCTCCAGTGCCGCTCCGGCAGGCGCAGCTTGGCGAGGATGGCGCGAGCGCGCGCCTCGGCCTCGTCGTCCTTGACGCCGTTCTCCAGCAGCGGCTCCATGACGAGCTGCAGCGTCGGAATGCGCGGGATCACGCGCAGGAACTGGCTGACGTAGCCGAGCGTGCGGCGCCGGACCTCGAGGAGCTGGCGCGGCGGGCAGTTCGCGATGTCGACGTAGGCGCCGTCGTGGAGGATCTCCACGGCACCGTGGCTGGGCAGGTAGTTGCCGTAGATGGCGCGCATGAGCGTCGACTTGCCGACGCCCGATGCGCCCGCGAGCACCACGCATTCGCCGGGCATGACCTCGAGGTCCAGGGCCTCGAAGACCGGGATGTCCGTCGGCGCCTCGCCTTCCTTGTAGAGCCGGAACTGCTTGCCGAGGCCCGTGACGCGGACGCGTGGTGCCTGCTGTTCCTGATCGTTCATGACGCCCCCTTCCTCAGAGCTGCAGCACGGCGGATACGAGGAGCTGCGTGTACGGATGCTGGGGATCGTCCAGCACCTGATCGGTGAGTCCGGTCTCCACGATGTGGCCGTTCTTCATGACGATGAGGCGATCCGCGAGCAGACGCGCGACGCCGAGATCGTGCGTCACGACGATCGCCGCGAGGCCGAGGCGCCGGACGAGATCGCGCAGCAGGTCGAGCAGGCGCGCCTGTACGGACACGTCGAGGCCGCCGGTGGGCTCGTCCATGTAGACCAGGCGCGGACCGTGGATGAGGTTGCGCGCGATCTGGATGCGCTGCTGCATGCCGCCGGAGAAGTTGCGCGGGTTGTCGTCGATGCGCTCGAGCTCCAGCTCGACGCGCTCGAGCCAGTCCGTCGTCTGTGCGCGCATGTCCCCGTAGTGGCGACTGCCGAGATTGAGGAGCGGTTCGGCGACGTTGGCGCCGGCCGAGACGCGCATGCGCAGGCCGTCGCGCGGGTTCTGATGCACGAAGCCGAGCTCCTCGCGCTGCAGGCGTCGACGATCGCGCTCGGCGAGTTCGTAGATGTCCTTGAGCCCACCGCGCGCGACGTCGAAGCGCACCCTGCCGGACGTCGGCGCGAGGCGGCCGGAGACGCAGCGCAGCGCCGTGGTCTTGCCCGAGCCGGACTCGCCGACGATGCCGAGTACTTCGCCGGCGTGCAGTTCGAAGCTGACGTCCTCGCAGCCGCGCACGGACCCGTAGAACTTCGAGAGGTTCTCGACCGAGAGGATCGGACCAGCGTCCGCGGGGAGCTGTGCGGCGGTGCTCATGCGTCGCCCTCCAGCAGTCCGCGGGCCGTTTCGTCCTCGGCCGCCCAGCCCGTATGGCCGGCTTCGCGGCGCTCGGCGCAGTAGTGCGAATCGGAGCACACGTACATCTTGCGGCCCGCATCGTCGAGGATGATCTCGTCCATGTAGCTGTCCTCGGCGCCGCACAGCGCGCAGGTCTCCTCCCAGCTCTGCACCTCGAAGGGATAGTCCTCGAAGCCGAGGCTCTCGACCTTCGTGTAGGGCGGGATGGCGTAGATGCGCTTCTCGCGCCCGGCGCCGAACAGCATGAGCGCAGGCGACTGGTGGAGCTTCGGGTTGTCGAACTTCGGGATCGGCGACGGCGACATGACGTAGCGGTCGTCGACCATGACCGGATAGCCGGCGGTCGCGGCGATGCGGCCGAACTTCGAGACGTTCTCGTAGAGGCTCACGTACTGCGTGCCGTACTCCTCGTAGGCATGCATGGAGCGCGTTTCCGTCTCGCGCGGCTCGAGGCCCCGCAGCGGCTCCGGCTGCGGCACCTGGAAGACCATGGTCTGGCCCTCCTTGAGCGGATGCTCCGGGATGCGGTGGCGCGTCTGGATGATCGTCGCCTGCTCCGTGTCCTCCGTCGTCTGCACGCCCGCGACCTTGGCGAAGAAGGCGCGGATGGAGACTGCATTGGTGGTGTCGTCGGCGCCCTGGTCGATGCACTTGAAGACGTCGTCGGGGCCGCAGAGGCTCGCCGTGAGCTGGATACCGCCCGTACCCCAGCCGTAGGGCACGGGCATCTCGCGTGAGCCGAAGGGCACCTGGTAGCCCGGGATCGCCACGGCCTTGAGCGTGGCGCGGCGGATCATGCGCTTGGTCTGCTCGTCGAGGTAGGCGTAGTTGTAGTCGGCGAGGCCGGGGCCCGCATCGCCGAGATTGTCGCCGGCGCCCGGCGCCGCCAGATCCGTCGGCGCGGTGCTCATGTCGTCAGCTCCTTCTCGCTGTCCGTGCCGACCGCCGCAGCGGCATCGGCCTGCGGCGCCTGCTCCTTCGCCGCCTTCCGCTCGAAGAACTCCTCGCGGAGCTTGCGCACGAACTGCAGCGAGGCCTGGAAATCGACGTAGTGCGGCAGCTTCAGGTGCTGCACGAAACCCGACGCCTCGACGTTGTCGCTGTGATAGAGGACGAACTCCTCGTCCTGCGCCGCGAAGGCGGCGGGTTCGTCGACGGGACGGTCGCGCAGCGCGCGGTCGACGATGGCCATGCTCATGGCCTTGCGTTCGCTGTGCCCGAACACGAGGCCGTAGCCGCGCTTGAAGCGCGGTGGTTCGTCGGCGGCGGGGCTCGCGGCGTCGGAGATCATCTGGCACTCGGTCACGAGGATCTCGCCGAGCTCGATCGGGAAGCCGAGTTCCTCGGGCACGAACTCGACCGCCACCTCGCCCATGCGCAGTTCCGCGCACAGCGGGTGCGTGCTGCCCCAGCCTCGCTGCGTGGAGTAGGCGAGGGAGAGCAGGAAGCCCTCGTCGCCGCGTGCGAGGGCCTGCAGGCGCTGATCGTGGCTCGCCGGGAACTCCATCGGCTCACGCGTGAGGTCGAAGGGTTCGCGGTCCTCGTGCTCGCGCTGATCGCACTGCAGCAGATCCTCGTGCGCGAACACGGACTCGATGGTCGGCATGCACCTGTCGACCGGATCGTCTTCCGGCGCCTTCGGCATCGGCGCCTCGCCGTTCGCCATGAGCGTGAAGTCGAGGAGCCGGTGCGTGTAGTCGAAGGTCGGGCCGAGGACCTGGCCGCCCGGGATGTCCTTGAAGGCCGCGGAGACGCGGCGGTAGACCGCCATCTCGGGGGTGGCGACGGGCTCGCTGTAGCCGAAGCGCGGCAGCGTCGTCCGGTAGGCGCGCATCATGAAGATCGCCTCCGGGATATCGCCGCGCGCCTGCTTGATCGCGAGCGCCGCGAGGTCGCGGTCGTAGCAGGAGCCTTCGCCCATGACGCGGTCGATGGCGAGGGACAACTGTTCGCGGACCTGGTCCGTGGACAGCTCCGGAACGTCCGGGTCGCCGCGCCGCTCGGCGGCCAACCATTCGTGCGCATTGTGGATGGCGCGCTCGCCACCCTTGACGGCTACGTAGGCCACGTCGGTCTCCTCAGTCGGTTGCGTCAGCGCCTCGGGCGGCTGCGACGCGCACGGTGCGCGGCAGGCCGAGGACGGACTCGGCATCGACGACCATGACGTCGACGCCGAGCTGGAATTCGCGGCCGTTCTCGGCCACCTGGGGCCAGAAGTCGGTCGGCAGGCCCGTGGGTGCGACGCCGATGCTGCCGTCGATGCCGGGGCCTTCGAGCGTCACCGGAGCGCCGCCCGTGAGGGCGGCGATCTGCATCACGATCGTCGTGGAGCGATCGGGATAGCGGGCGTCGCCCTGGTCGAAGGCATCGAGGCGGGGCATGGTCGCCATGTCGACGACGAGCGCGAAGGCCGCGGCCCGCGGGTCCTCGACGAAGGGGCAGTTGCAGTGGAATCGGAGCCAGGCCTCGGCCTCGGCGCCGCGCAGGGACGGGTCGAGCCAGACCGGCGTCTCGAAGTCGAGCAGCGTCAGGGCGATGCCCGCCATGGCGCGCGTGAAGCCTGCGGGCGGCTCCGGCGCCTCCGACAGATCCTGGAGGCTGCCCGGACGGGACATCGCGTCGAGGAGCCGGCGGTAGATGCGCTGCGCCTCGAGCGCCGGGCGCGTGAAGCCGCGGCGGACGGCGCCGAGATCGATGGCGGTGCTCATGCCTTGTCTGCCCTCGTGCGCGTCATGGTGAAGAACTGCACCTTCGTGGCACCGCTTCGGCGGGCCTGTTC
The DNA here is from genome assembly GCA_036351675.1 of Pseudomonadales bacterium. Classification (GTDB taxonomy): domain Bacteria; phylum Pseudomonadota; class Gammaproteobacteria; order Pseudomonadales; family Azotimanducaceae; genus JAZBPO01. Next base: position 145 of record JAZBPO010000282.1, on the reverse strand, counting down.
GGCGCGACGTTCGCTCTGTGCCTTCGAGAGCTCTGCCACGATCGCGTCCGCGGGTGCGCGCAGGCCCTCGCTCTGCAGCATGCCGTCGAGCACCGCGGCGACTTCCGTCGCGCGCTTGTCGCGCCCGCCGCGCCAGGCGAGGCCC
>JAZBPO010000281.1:0-16290 GCA_036351675.1 Pseudomonadales bacterium | reverse complement strand
TGTCGCAGGGACTGCAGGACGACGCCGCCGTGCTCGAGGACTATCTCGACTGCATGCCCGTGCGCCGGACCGGCAAGGTCGAGGACGTCGCGGAGGCCGTGCGCTTCCTGTGCGGGCCGGAAGCGAGCTGGATCACCGGCGTGCTGCTGAACGTCGACGGCGGCCAGCATCTGCGCCGGGGGCCGCTCTGGGACGAGTTGTTCACCCGCGGTTTCGGTGACTTCCTCGCGGAGGCGCGGCCCCGCAGCGGCGACGCCTAGGAAGTCACCTCGAACACCACCGCGCGCTGCGGCGCCGGCAACTGCAGCTGGAGACCGGCGCTCACGAGCCAGGCGCCGCCGACCTCCGTCCCGGGCCCGCTCCAGGGCCCGCCAGCCGCGAGCGCCGCCGGCCGCAGCGCGGGCTCGGGATCCGGCCCGGCGCGCTGTACGCGGTAGCGCCGCCGCGGATCGAGGTCCGGCAGCGCGAAGCGCACGGGGCGCCCCGGCGCCGCATCGTCCGTGCGCACCACGACGAGCAGTGCCCGGCTCCTGTCCAGTGCCGTCACCACGCGGACGAGATGGTCGCCGTCGGGTACCTGCGTGGACAGATGCCCGCAGGCGAGCACCTCGCGCCAGCGCTTGTAGAGCGCGATCCAGGCGGCGAGGCGCCCGCTTTCCACGGCCGTCAGTTCGCGCACGTCGAGCTCCAGACCGAAGGCACCCCAGAGCGCCACGGCGGCCCGCAGATCGAGGTCCGTGACGCGCCCGGTGGTGTGCGCCCGCGCGGGCCCGACGTGGCAGCCCGCGACCTCGGGCGGCAGGAACGGGCTCGCCCCCGCCATGATCCGCGCTCGCAGCACCGGATCGTTGCAGTCGCTGACCCAGACGCGATGACAGCGCGCGAGCATGCCGAGGTCCGCGCGACCGCCGCCGCTCGCGCAGCTCTCGATCTCCACTGCCGGATGCGCAGCCCGCAGCCGGTCGAGGAGCGCATAGAGCCCCAGCGTCTGGCCATAGTGCCCGGCGCTGCCGTCGGCGGCGGTCTCCGTCAGCGTGCGGTTGTGGTCCCATTTCAGGTAGCCGATGGGGTGCGCTCGGAGCAGCGCGTCGACGGCGGCGAACAGGTGCTCGCGGACCGGCGCCAGCGTCAGATCGAGCACGCGCTGACTGCGCCCCGTGCGCCCCTCGCCCGCGCCGCGGATCCATTCGGGGTGGGCCCGTGCGAGTTCGGAGTCGTCGTTGATCATCTCGGGCTCCACCCAGAGCCCGAACTCCATACCGAGGGCGCGGACACGATCGATCAGGGGCGTGAGCCCGTCGGGATAGCGCGCCGGGTCGACGCTCCAGTCCCCGAGCGCCCGCGCATCGTCCGTACGTCCCAGGAACCAGCCATCGTCGAGCACGAAGCGCTCCACGCCGAGTGCCGCCGCGCAGTCGGCGAGGCGCCCCAGCGCCTCCGGGTCGTGGTCGAAGTAGACCGCTTCCCAGGTGTTCAGGTGCACGGGCCGCGGCTGGCGCTGTCCCCGCGCGGGGCGAACATGACGGCGCTGCAGGGCGTGCATGCGTGCCGTGACGCCGTCGAGGCCACGGCCACTGCAGGCGAGCCAGAGGTCAGGCGTGCGATGGCGTTCGCCCGCCTCGACGCGCAGCTCGCCCGGATGCAGCAGCACACCCACCTGCAGCACGTGGCGGCCGTCGGGCAGGGCGTCGATGCGCATGCGGTGGTCGCCGCTCCAGGCGAACTGGACGCCAAGCACGCGCCCCCGGCGGGCGTCGGCGCCCGCTTCGGCGAGGAGCACGCCAGGATGGGCACGGTGGGAAGAGCGTCCTTCGCGTGTCTCTCGCAGCCAGCTCGAGGACCCGAGTGGCCGCACCTCGCGCTGGAACTCCGCACACCAGTCGCCGCGGGTCTCGATGACCTCCCCGCACCAGTGCGGTAGCGGCAGGGCGAGTACGGCGAGCCAGCGCAGATCGACCGCGTCGGTGCCGTCGTTGGCCAGCGTGGCCGCCACCCGCAGGCTGCCGTCGTCCGGGTCGAGCTGGAAGTGCGTCTCCAGCGCGAGCTCGGCCGCCGCGTCGGTCTGCAGCACACGGAGCGATCCGGGCTCGGCGCCCGGCTCGGCCACGACGTGGCCGGCCTCGAAGCGCCAGCGACCGTCGGCGCGCAGGAATTCGAGGGCGGGCGCCGCGGGCCAGCCCGTTCCGGCCCCGGGGCAGAGCGTCGCGAGGGGCGCATCGTCGAGGCGCGCACCCCAGCGCTGCCGCGAGGCCGGCGCCGGGGCCGCGGCGGTCTCGCAGTCCGGCCAGTCGCCGAACCAGAGCACGCGTGCGCCGCGCTCCGCGTCGGCGGCGAGGCACAGCGCCACCCGATCGTCGGTGCCGCCGCAGAGCAGGAATTCCATCGCCTCACCTCCCGGGCGCGATCATGCCAGAGGCGTGTGCTACGTTTTCCCGCGCCACGCCACGACCCCGGACGTCGAGACCGGCGCGATGACCGTTCCCTTCCACGCCGACGGCGGCTTCTGGCTGTTCGGCTACGGCTCCCTGATCTGGAAACCCGACGTACCCTTCGATGCACGCACGCCTGCGCGCCTCGACCACTGGGCACGTCGCTTCTGGCAGGGCAGCCACGATCACCGCGGTACGCCGGATGCGCCCGGGCGGGTCGTCACGCTCGTGCAGGCACCGGGCGAGCGCTGCGACGGGGTCGTCTTCCGCGTACCCGGCCACGCCGCGGAGGCGGTGCTCGCCCGTCTCGATCACCGCGAGAAGAACGGCTACGAACGCCATGCGCTCCAGCTGCAGACGCCGACCGGACGCCTCGAAGCGCTCGTCTACGTCGCCGTACCGGGCAATTTTGCCTGGCTCGGCGAAGCGCACGAGACCGAGCTGGCAGTACAGATCCACCGCGCGAGCGGCCCCTCCGGCGCCAACCTCGAGTACCTGATCGAACTCGATCTGGCGCTGCGTGAACTCGGGGCGCACGACCCGCACGTCCGCGCGCTGGCCGAGATCGTCGAGAACCTCGAGGCCTGAGGCACGCCGCTGCCGGACGCTCGGCGCGGTGGAGCATGCCCTCGGGGGAAGTGCCCGGCCCGCCGGGGCAGGGTCAGGAGGCGCCGAGCCGCTCCCAGTGACCGGCGAGCGCAGCACTGGCAGGCAGCAGCGCCGCGAGGCCGATCACGATCGCGAGGCTCGCAGGCACCACGCCGAGCGCCAGGCCGACGATTCCAGCGGTGCAGGCGAGCACCGCGAAGGCGAGGGCGAGGCCGACCGGAACGAGAGACCACTCATGGCCTTCGGCGACGGCGATCACTTCGCGTATCTCGAGATCGCGCGCCAGCGCGACCGCGACGGTCCGCAGCGAGGCCGTTCCGGTCACCAGCAGGGCCATGGGCAGGACCAGGGACACGCCGCCCACACCAGCCAGGCTGCCGCCACTCTCTGCAGGCACCAGCAGGCTGCCGAGGCCGACCACGACCCCGATGCCGACCGCACCGGTGGCGAGCGGGCCGAGCACGGCGGCGGTGAGCGCACCGCTCCAGCGCGCGACCGCGAGCGGGCGCAGCGACACGTCGCACCCGAGCTGGTGCTGCTGCACGACCATGCCCAGGGCACCACCTCCGCCCGCGACGGTGGCGACCAGCGCGAGCAGGGCGAGGGTCCGGAGTGGACCCGCGTCGAGCCAGACGAGCGCCGAACCGGTGACCATGACGGCCGCGAGCGTCGCGACGGCGATGCCGATGATGCGATCGCGCACGGCTCCGTCGTTCAGGACGTTGCGCATGATCTCCTCCCTGGGCTCGGTCCGATCTGTCGCCGGACGCGTCGATGCTCGTATCCTATGCAAGCGTTCCGGTCGCCGTCCACGCCCGTCCGGAGACCAGGGAGAGGGGCATGCGACTGAATCACCTGCACCTTCACGTCGCCGACCTGGACCGCGCCGCGGCCTTCTGGTGCGACTGTTTCGGCCTGCGTCGAGGCCGGCGCAGGGGCGACGTCCACGTCCTCAACGACGACGGCGGCTTCGGCCTCGCGCTCTGCGAGGATGCGGACCCGGTGGCGCAGCCGGAGCCCCTGCATCTCGGCTTCCGTCTTGGTTCCGTGCTCGAGGTCGAGCAGCTCCATGATCGCCTGCTCCGCGCCGGCAGGGAGCTCGCGGAACCGCTCACGGAAGAGGCTGATCGGGTCTGGTTCCGCATCGCGGACCCGGACGGCCATCTCGTCGAGGTCTTCTGGGAGCGCGACGCACCTCACCAGCCGACGGCCTGACCGTCCTTGCGGTGGTCGGAGCCGGCGCGATAGACCCCGTTCACGGGCAGGTCCCGCTCGATGCTCTGCGCATCCATGGGTGGCGGCTCGAGCGACGGATCGCGCGTGAACAGCACCCCCTGATAGCCCCCCACGCGCCCGCCGTCGACGCTGCGCACGGCGTGGCCACGGGCACGCAGCGCATCGCCGACGAGCACCTCGAGGGGCGCCTCGAGCGACAGCACGTTGCGCCGCTGGCTGTGCGTGAAACGGGCTGCGTCGGTGGTCATCTGCACGTTCATGCCGTGATCCACCATGTTCACGACGTGCTGTGCGTGCGTCTCGGGCTGCACGGAGCCGCCCATGTTGCCGAAGGCCATGAGAGGCTCGCCGCCCTGCATGACGAAGCCGGCGATGATCGTGTGAAAGGGCCGCTTGCGCGGTGCGACGACGTTCGGGTGCTCCGGATCGAGACTGAAGGCGACGCCGCGGTTGTGCAGGACCATCCCGTAGGGCGGAATCGTGACGCCGCCGCCGTAGACCCCGTAGATGCTGTGGACGAGGGACACCATGTTGCCCCAGCGATCGGCCGCCGCGAGATAGATGGTGCCGCCGTCGAGCCCGCCTCGGATCGACGGCTCCGCCGCCTCGTCCATGTCGATGCGCTCGCACAGGGAGGCTGCGTAGTCCTTCGAGAGCAGTTCCGCGACCGGCACGTCGACGAAGTCCGGATCCGCGTTGTAGGCCTGCAGATCCGAGTAGGCGAGCTTCTTCGCCTCCACGAGGAAGTGCCAGCGATCCGGGTGCGCGGGGCCGAGGACCGTGAGGTCCACGCCGTGCACGGGTGCACAGGCCTCCAGGATGTTGAGCATCTCGAGCGCCGCGAAGCCCTGCCCCGGCGGCGGCAGCTGGAACACGTCGTAGCCGTGATAGCGCGTCCCGATCGGCTCCACCCACTCGGAGCGGAAGGACGCGAGGTCCTCGTGCGTCATGGCGCCGCCCGCCGCCTCCACCTTCGCCACGATCGCATCGGCGATGGCGCCCTCGTAGAAGGCCGAGCGCCCCTCCTTCTGCAGCAGGCGGATGGCGTCGGCGAGCTCCGGATTGCGGATGATCGAATAGAGCGCCGGAACCTCTCCGCCGGGCAGGAAGGTGCGCGCGGAGTCCGGATCGCGGCGCAGCATGTCGGCCGCTCCGACGAGATCGCGATGGCGACGCTCGCCGAGGCCCCAGCCTTCCTCGGCGATGCGCGCGGCGCGCTCGAAGGTCTGGGCGAAACCGAGCGTGCCGAAGCGCTCGAGGAGCGCGTCGTAGCCCGACACGGCGCCGGGGACGGTCGCCGCGTTGACGCCCTCGTAGGGCACGCGGTCGACGCCCAGCCGCTCCGTGAAATAGGCCGGCGACCATGCACCCGGCGCGTGGCCGGCGGAGTTCAGAGCGTGGAGCTTGCGATCCTTCGCCGACCAGACGAGCGCGAAGAGATCACCCGCGAAGCCCGTGTCGTTCTGCGAGGTGACGTCGAGCACGGCCGCCGCGGCCACGGCCGCGTCGATCGCGTTGCCGCCTCCGCGCAGGATCTCCAGGCCCGCCTCGGCCGCGAGCGGATCGCTCGTGGCGACGATGCCGTGTCGCGCGAGCACCTCCGAGCGCCCCTGAGCGTGCCAGCCCTGGGCTCGAGTGCCGGGCGCGGCGACGAGGTCTGCGGCGGGATTGCGTTCGTTGTCGTCCGGAATGCCGAAGGGCGTCGAGGAGGCGGCCTGCGCCTGCAGCGCGCCGAACAGCGCGGTCGCACAGCAGAGCCAGTGGCGGATGGTCATGGGTTCGCTCCGGGAGTCGGGTGAGATCGTGAAAGGACGGGTCATCGAAAGCGGTCCGGCGCGACCGTCGACCCATCGAAACCGAGTGCCGCGAGGCTCGCCGGCGGCGCGCCGACGCCGATCTCCGCCGCACACCAGCGCGCGCCCGCCCAGGACGTCTGGAAGCCCACGCCACCCTGGCCCGCGCACCAGTAGAAACCCGTGAGCTCGGGGTCCCAGCCGTAGACCGGATTCTCGTCGGGAACGAAGGTGCGGAGACCGGCCCAGGAGGATTCGAAGCGCCGCACCTTCAACTCGGCCGCTTCCTCGGCACGTTCCACGGCGATGGCCAGGTCCATGTCCTCGGGCCAGGCGTCCATGGGTTCGGAGGGCGTCTGGTCCGCCGGCGAGATCATCAGATGGCCACCCTCGGGCTTGAAGTAGAAGCGCTTGGTGACCGGCGAGACGGCCGGCCAGGCGCTGATGTCGATCCCGTCGGGCGGCGCCACCAGCACCGCCGAACGCCGATGCGGAACGAGCGGCACGTCACGGCCACCCGCGAGGCGGCCGAAGTCCCGGGCCCAGGCCCCTGCCGCGTTCACCAGCACCGGCGCCCGCGCATCACCGGCGCTGGAGGCGACCCGCCAACGGCCGTCATCGAAGCTGGCCGCCGTGACCTCCGCGCCGCCCATGAAGACGCCACCGGTGCGCCGCACACGGCGCAACCAGCCCTGCACCATCTCGTTGGTGTCGAGGCCCACGGCCGTGGGATCGAAGGCGAAGCGCGAGGCGTAGCCGCGGCGCAGCACGGGCAGCAGGGCGACGGCGTCGTCCTCGCCGATCTCCCGGATCTCCGGGCAGCGCGCACCCCAGCGCTCGAAGTATTCGTCCATCTCGTGGTCGAGCTCGGGTGTGACGAGCAGCAGATAGCCCCGATCGTGGACCAGCGCCTGATCGGAGAAGCCATCGGGTGGCGCCTCCAGGAACGGCAGCGTCGCACGGGTGAGCGCGAAGATCGGATCGGTGCTGTAGGGCTCGATGTAGATCGCCGCCGAGCGGCCGGAGGCGTGGTAGGCGGGCTGCGCTTCGCGCTCGAGGACGAGCACGCGGGCGCCCTCCGCGAGCTCGCCGGCCACCGACGCGCCGGCGATGCCACCACCGACCACGATCACGTCGAACTCGCCCAGATCCTCGGCCATCACCACCTCACGTTGTAGTCTGAGCCCGCCACCAGTGCCGGTGGCCCGGAGCGGAGGGAGCGATGATGGCGGAACTGGTGCTGCGCGACGACCACGAGGGCTGCGCGATCCTCACGCTGAACAGGCCGGAGGCGCTCAATGCCCTGTCTCCGTCCCTGTTCGTGGAGCTGCGCGCGCACATCGATGCACTCGCCGCGCAGATCGAGGAGATCGGCGTGGTGATCCTCACCGGCGCCGGCCGCTCCTTCAGCGCCGGCAACGACCTCAAGGCCATCCAGGCCGGCGAGGTCGCGCCCTCGCCCCACTTCCAGGCGGAGACCATCGACGCCCTCGAGGCCCTGCCGCAGCCGGTCATCGGGTCGATCAGGGGGCACTGCTACACCGGCTCGCTGGAGCTCGCCCTCGGCTGCGACCTGCTCATCGCCGGAGAATCGGCGAAGTTCTGCGACACGCACGGCAAGTGGGGCATGTCGCCGACCTGGGGCATGGGCTCGCGACTGCCGCGCCGGGTCGGCGTGCAGCGCGCGAAGGAGCTCATGTACTCGGGGCGCGTGGTCTCCGGCGAGGAAGCCGCCGCCATCGGCCTCGCCCTCGAATGCGTGCCCGACGAGGAACTCGACGCACGCGCACGCGCGCTCGCCGCCGCCTTCCTGGAGAACTCCTGGTTCACGCTGCGAGCGGACAAGATGCTCGTGAACGGCGCCCTCGCCCGCCCGGGATCGGAGGGACCGCGATGGGAGCGCGCGAACAGCCCCGGCCGGGGGCCGGACATGGAAGCGCGGCTGGCCGCCTTCGGGAAGGAGTGAGCACGCCTCAGGCGCGTTCACCAACCCACGCGACGACGGCATCCGCGACGGCAGCAATCGGCCCGTCCGGCCAGACGCGCTTCGGCGCCTTCCAGCCATGGTCGGCGCCGGGGATACGCACGATCTCCGCAACCTCGAGTTCGGAGACGCAGGCCTCGAAGGCCGGCGCCTCGGCCATGGCGTCGCGTTCGCCGGAGACGAAGAGCATCGGCTGCTTCACCGACGACAGGTGCGCGGCGCGCTCCGTCGCAGGCTTGCGCGCGCCGTGCAGCGGGAAGCTGAGGAGCACGAGGCCGGCGAGCTCACCGAGCCCCCCCTCCGCGGCCGCGTGCGTAGTCATGCGACCACCATAGGAGTGGCCGCCGGCGAATACGCGGGCATCTCCGGAGAGTTGCCGCCCGCGGGCGACCGCCGCGACGACGGTCGCCATCGCGACCGGTCGCGGATCACGGCCGAAACCCGAACCGCCCTGCTTCTCCATGAAGGGGAACTGGTAGCGCAGCACGGCGATGCCCCGCGCCGCCAGCGCCTCGGCGATGGCGACCGTGGTCGGATGATCGATACCCGCGCCGGCGCCGTGCCCGAAGACGAGCAGCGGCGCCTCGCCGACGGGTCCATCGAGACGCGTCGAGACCTCGAGGTCGTCGCCGACGGAGAGCGCGGCCGCCTTCAGTTCACCCGCCTCTCGTACCCCTTCCAGTAGGGCTCGCGCAGTTCGCGCTTGAGGATCTTGCCGGAGGGATTGCGCGGAAGCTCCGGGATGAAGTCGACGCTCTTCGGGCACTTGTAGCCGGCGATGCGCTCGCGGGCGAAGCCGATGATCTCGTCCTCCGTGGCCTCCATGTGGGGCTTGAGCACCACGATGGCCTTGACGGCCTCGCCCCACTTCTCGTCCGGAACCCCGATGACCGCGACGTCGGCGACGGCCGCGTGACCGAAGATCGCGCTCTCGACCTCCGCCGGATACACGTTCTCGGCGCCGGAGACGATCATGTCCTTGACGCGATCGTGGACGTAGACGTAGCCGTCCTCGTCCAGATAGCCGGCGTCGCCGGTGTGCACGAAGCCGTCGATCAGCGTCTTGTCCGTCGCCTCGGGCAGGTTCCAGTAGCCGGACATGTTGGCGGCGGAGGCGAGGCAGATCTCCCCGACCTCGCGCGGCGGCAACGCCTCACCGTCCTCGCCGACGATCTTCACGCGCACGCCGGGCAGGGGCTTGCCCGCGGACTTCATCTTCTCGTTCCGGCCGGTCGGATCGTGATCCTCGGGCGGCAGATAGGTCGCCGTTCCCGTGGTCTCGGTCATCCCGTAGAGCTGCACGAAGCCGCACTGGAACACCTCGATGGCCTCGCGCAGCAGGTCGAGGGGGATCGGCGAGGCGCCGTAGAGCATGTACTTGATGGACGAATAGTCCGTCTCGCGCGCCTTCGGGTGGTGCAGGCACAGGCGCATGGCAGCGGGCACCATGAAGAGCTTCGTGACGCCCTCGTTCTCGATGATCGAAAGCACCTCGCCCGGCTCGAACTCCGAGACGACGATGCCCTTCGCACCGGCCGTGAAGCCCTGGATGCCCCAGCCGGCGCCCCCGATGTGGAAGCTCGGCATGGCGACGAGGCTGACGTCGTCCTCGGTCCACTCGTTCCATTCCATGCCCGCACCCTGCTCCTCGCGGCGCAGATCGAAGAAGGCCTTGTTGGCGAGCTGCACGCCCTTGGGATGCCCGGTGGTCCCGGAGGTGTACATCTGGATGCAGATGTCCTCGCGGCCGGCCGGGACCATGGGATCGTCCTCGGACTGGCCGTCGCGCCACTCGATGAAGGGCGCCCAGTCGATGTGCCCCGGGGCCATGGCGACGATGCGCTTCACCGTCGTCAGCTCGTCCCTGATCTGCTCCACGAGCGGGAAGAAGTCGGGCCCGACGAAGAGCACCTCGGCCTTCGCGTCGTTGATGACGTAGGCCACCTCCGGTGGTGCCAGGCGCCAGTTGATGCCGACGGAGACGGCGTTGGCGCGGGCACAGCCGAAGACCACCTCGTAGAAGAGATCCGAGTTCTTGTCGAGGAACGCGACGCGTGCCTGGGGCCCGACGCCCTCGGCGATGAGGCCGTTGGCCACCTGATTCGCATGCAGATCGAAACGCGCGAAGGTCGTCTCGCGGCCCTCGAACACGAACGCGGTCTTGCCCGGCCGCGCCTGCGCCTGGAAGCGCGCGAGGTCCGAGAGCGTCTCCACCTGGTCGATCGAATCGATGCTCACCGTCGCCATCTCACGCTCCTTTCGCGCTTCGAAGAGGATGCCGGGGCGGGCGCCGCGGCGGTCGCGGATGGTACGAAGGGGCTCGCAGGGGCTGCAAGGAAAGGGGGATTCCCCGCTTTGCGTCTTCGCCTGCCTTCCGGGATCTCCTGGAGGAAGGGGTCGCCCGGATTCCCGCACACGACGAGTGGACCAACCGCCAGGAGTGCGATCCGGGCCACACCATCATCGATCTGTTCGCCTGGCTGACCGATGGGCCCTTCCAGGGGGTGAACCTCATCCACGTATTCCCATGCGACGAGTGCTTTCCGCCTCAGGGTCCGGAGGATCTCCCCGAACTCATACGGACGACCCTGGCACTGGAACCCGGACGAAGGGATCCGGAAGAACACCTTGCCCATTTCGGGCACACCGCTCATTGCTGGCCCGGAGGCTGGTTCGCCAGTATCGAAACTCCCCGTCGACCTCCGCCGGGGTGTTTCCGTTCCCGGAACGCGTTCGAGTGGATCGCGGCTCTCGCGGGCCGCGCACGCCTTCGCCTGTCTCACGGGCGCCCCTCCGGGCACCCGAGCTCGGCAGCGGCATCGCGTCGAAGCACCGTCGCCGGCTTCCCCCGGCGCCGCTTCGCGACCCTGCTACGGGCCGAACGAGGCGTCTGTCGATCGGAGCCTGTCGAGCCGATGCACGAGACATACCCCTTCTTCCGTCGATCCGGTCACGCGCGCTTCCGTGCGGTCCTGGCCCTGCTGGTCCTGTCGTCGCCCGGCTCCGCCGTTGCCAGTCCGACAGCGGACGGCCTGGAGAACCCGGACTGGTTCGTCATGGCCATGGGGCTGTTCGGCGGTCTCGCCCTGTTCCTGTTCGGCATGGAGCAGATGGGCGACGCGCTGAAGGCCACGGCCGGGGACCGCATGAAACAGCTCCTGATGCGGTTGACGAAGAACCGGGTCATGGCCGCGACCACCGGGGCGCTCGTCACCGCGGTCATCCAGTCCTCGTCCGTGACCACGGTGCTCGTCGTGGGATTCGTTTCGGCCGGGCTGATGTCGATGACCCAGTCGATCGGCATCATCCTCGGCGCGAATGTCGGCACGACCCTGACGGCGCACATCGTCGCCTTCAAGGTGACCGAATATGCCCTGCTGCTCGTCGCCGTCGGCTTCGCAGCCTCGTTCTTCGGCAAGGCCGAGAACGTCCGGCGCTACGGCAACCTCCTGATGGGTCTCGGGCTCATCTTCTTCGGCATGGGGGTCATGAGCGAGGGCATGGCGCCGCTTCGTAGCTACCAGCCCTTCATAGACCTGATGGTCGCCATGGAGCAGCCTCTGCTGGCGATCCTGGTGGCAGGTGGGTTCACGGCCCTGGTGCAGTCCTCTTCCGCCACCTCCGGGATCATCATCGTGATGGCGACGCAGGGCTTCGTCACCCTCCCGGCCGGGATCGCGATGGCCCTGGGCGCCAACATCGGCACCTGTGCGACGGCGCTGTTGGCCGCCATCGGCAAGTCCACGGAGGCGGTCCGCGTCGCGGCCGTGCACGTCGTGTTCAACGTCGTGGGCGTCATCCTCTGGCTCGGCTTCATCGATCAGCTCGCAGACCTCGCCGTCTGGATGTCGCCCGCGCACGCAGATCTCCCGCTCGCGGAAAGGCTCGCCGCCGAGACTCCGCGCCAGATCGCGAATGCCAACACGGCTTTCAACCTGATCAACATGGCACTCTTCCTGCTGTTCGCGGGTTCCCTGGCACGGCTGGTGACGGTCCTGGTGCCGGAGCGGGCGGAATCGGCGCGGGTGCTCGTCGAGCCGCGCTTCCTGAGCCCGGAGCTCATCGGGACGCCGGCGCTCGCGTTGAATGCCGTGCGTCTCGAGACCGGCCACATGGGCAGCTTCGTCCTGGAGATGCTTGCACTCCTGCGCCCGGCGACGGTCGATCGCGACCTCGCCGCCCTGCAGCGCATCGCCCAGGCCGACGACCGCGTCGATCTCCTGCAGCAACGCATCTACGAGTACCTCGCCCAGGTGCGCGGCGCAGCCCTGACCGATGCGGATACGGCGGATTTCCAGCAGCTGGTGAACGGAACGGCCTACATCGAGAACGCCGGAGACGTCGTCGCGAACGAGTTCGTGCCCCTGGTTCGAGACCTGATCCAGAGCAACGTGCCCGCGCACGAGACCGTGAAACAGACCCTCGAGCTGCTGGGTGAGCAGGTCGCCGCCGCGCTGAAGGACGGAATCGCGGCCCTGGCCGAGAACGATCAGCGCAAGGCCGAGTCCGTCGTCGCCCGTCGCGCGCAGATCGAGGCCACAGTGGAACGAATCCTCGGGACTCAGGCGAAGACCCTGGATACCGCCCGTGCGAGCAACATCGCGCAGCTCCGAAGGGAGCTCGAATTCATCGACAAGCTGCGTCGCATCTACTCCCTCGCGAACCGTATGGCGGGCGAAGTGCTGCCCCGCGAGATCGCCCTCAAGAGCCAGTGATCGCCCCGGCTCCCGGGGTTCATCCCCGCTGCGTGTCGCCACAGGTCACGCGATGCTGCGCCGGGGAGCCGACGCCGCGAGGGCGGAGGCGTTCGCATCCCGCGCCAGCAGGATCGAGAGGCGACGCAGGAACCACGGCACGCACGCGCGAACAGGATCACGCGAACGGAGAGCCATGCTGGAGCCCCGGATGTGCAGCACCGTCGAGGCTGTCGGCGGACCCTGAGCGCGCGGGGGTCGCGCGCCGGGGGTCAGGGAAGCTGGACGCCGTGGGACTGCAGCCAGCGCCGGTCCAGCTCCCAGCGCACGTCGCTGACGTCCGGATGCTCCCGGACCAGGGCGGCAGCTCGCCCCTGGCGCTCGGCCAGCTGCTGCTGGGCCTGCATCATCGCCGGATCCGTCACGGGAAGATTCCGGAGCCTCGGAAAGGCGGCGTGGAGGAACCGCGACACCGGGACCTCGGCTGATCGCGGCGTGCTCATCACGGCGATACCGTCAGCCAGCTCGAGCACGCGAAAGCGATACGGGTAGTCGGCGAGCTCAGGCGCCGCCTCCAGCTGGGCGTTGAGTTCGCCGACTCGCGGGTCGCGGTTCACGAAGTACAGCAGCGCGAGTGCCGTGACGACGGCCAGCACGACGAGCATGCGTGGAGAGCGGTCCATCGGGTCTCCTCCGGCAGGGAACGGCCGGTTCACCGTTCGGCAGCATAGCGTCGGGATCCGCGGGTGACGAGCGCGCACCCGGCAGGCGCGCGCGCCGGTCGATCAGGGCGAAGACCCTGGGCGGAAGAGCCGTACGGGTCGCACTGGCGCCCCCTGCGGCACGCGCCCTATGGCCTCGATGCCTACCGATGGCTAGGACACCGTTCCGGACCCTCGACTCAGCAACGGGGGCCGGACCGCACGCGCCGCCTCCGCCCGGCGCCGGGAGCACTCTCTGGACACCCACTCGAACCGTGCGTGCAGATTCTCGAATTCACGGATTGATCACTACGGATGTCCGACAGAGGCGCACATGGGGACCCGGAGGACGCAGCCACGAGAGGCAGCCCGCGTGGCTTCGCGCTACCGTTCGACACCTGTACCGCGACCAGGGAGACAGCGACGTGCAGAGCACCGAGGAACTGGAAGCCACCATCGCGGACATGGTGCAGACGGGCCGGGGCGTGCTCGCGGCCGACGAGAGCGCCCCGACCATCGCCAAGCGCTTCGCCGCCATCGACCTCGAGTCCACGGAAGAACATCGACGCCTCTGGCGCTGCACGCTACTGACCACCGAAGGCCTCGGCGAGTACATCAGCGGTGTCATCCTGTTCGAGGAGACGCTCGGACAGAAGACCGACGACGGCCGGTCCATCCCCGAGGCGGCCTGGGCACAGGGGATCGTCCCCGGCGTCAAGGTCGACCGGGGCACGATCCCCCTGGCCATGGCCCCCGGAGATCTGATCACCCAGGGTCTGGACGGTCTGGCCGAACGGCTGCGTGACTACAGGACGCAGGGCGCGCGTTTCGCGAAGTGGCGAGAGGTCTATGCCATCGACGAGAAGGTGCCGTCACGGCAGGGCATCGAGGCGAACGCGGAGATGCTGGCGCGCTATGCCGCCGTCTGCCAGGCAGAGGGCCTGGTGCCGATCGTGGAACCCGAGGTGCTGATGGACGGCGCGCACGACATCGAACGCCACGCCGAGGTGACCGAAGCAGTGCAGCACGCCGTCTTCGACGCCCTGCGACGGCACAACGTCGTGCTGGAACTGATGATCCTCAAGCCGAACATGATCCTCCCGGGCAAGGACAGGCGTCGCGCACCGCCCGAGGAGGTGGCAGCGGCGACGCTGCGCGTGCTGCACAGGACCGTACCCGCCGCCGTGCCCAGCGTGAACTTCCTCTCCGGCGGCATGGGCCCCGAGGAGTCGACCCTCAACCTCGACGCGATCAACCGCCTCTCGCCCCAGTCCCCCTGGAAGCTCAGCATCTCCTTCGGACGTGCGCTGCAGGCGCCGGCGCTCCAGGCCTGGCAGGGCCGGCCCGAGAACGTCCCGGCAGCCCAGCAGGCGCTCGCGAAGCGCGCCAGGCTCAATCATCTGGCCATGCTGGGTGCCTACGAAGAGGCGCTGGAGCGGGACGGAAGATGACGGTGCGGATCGCGTGGGCGGCACGGGAATCCAGCCGTTCGCGCGGCCCGTGCTGCGTCGCCCGACCCGAAACACGAGCGGCGTCACCGAACGCCGAAGCATCCCGGGGCACTGCGCTTGCTGGCCCCGAAGCGAGGAAGGCACCTGCTGTTTCCGCGGTGACGGCACGGCCGGTGTCTCCTGCCCGGTAGATCCCGGCAACACCCGCGCCCCCACGGTCACCTGAAGCACCTGCCCGGATCCGGGCTCGGTCCTGGAGTCACTCGCAGAGCGATCCGTGCGAGTTTCCCGACCTTGCCGCAGGCTCGGTACGAGCCGCGTGGAACGAAACGGGTGCGGGCCTCGGTATTCGGCGAACCGCCGGGTCACGTCGCGCCGCGATGGTCGACGTCAGCCTTCCTCGACGAGCACCACGTGCAGGCGGACCGGGCCGTGCGCGCCCATCAGCATGGTCATCTCGATGTCGCCGGAGCGCGACGGGCCGGTGATCCAGTTCACCGTCCGAGGCAGCGGGCCTCGCTCGCGCAGGCGCGCCCAGGCGTCCTCGGGCGAACCCACGAGATCGGCGCTGCGAACCACGACGACCTGATTCTCGGGCAGGAAGTTCGCGCTGACGGGGTTCTCGGGACCGGAGCAGAGCAGCAGCGTGCCCGTCTCGGCGACGCCGACGGCGGCGCTGGACACCGAGACGGCATCGCCGGAACGGATCAGGCGTCGTTCGACGGGCAGCTCATCACGCCAGGGCAGCTCGCCGAGCGGCGATTCGGGCGCCAGCACGACCTCGCCCTCGATCCCCTGCTCGGCCCGCCAGGCCGCGACGGCATCGGGGAGCGCGTCGAGGGCGGGCACTCTGGCGAGCGTCGCCGCCGACGCACGCACCATCTCGTCGAAGAGCTCGCCGAGCTGGGGCTGCTGGAGCTGAGCGCGGAGCGGGATGGTGTTGGCGCGGGGATGGCCGATGCGCGCATCCACGGCGTCACCGGCCGGCGCCGCGGCCGCCGGATCCGGCGTACCGCGGCCGAGGGCCCGGCGGACCCGCGAGAGCACGAGAGCGCGCTGCGCGTCCGCCGGGTCGGTCACGGCGTCAGTCGAGTTCGCGGATGTTGGAGATGATCTTGCCGACGATGCCGTACGCCACGGCCTCCTCTGCGCTCATCCAGTAGTCGCGGTCCGTGTCTTCCTCGATCTTCTCGACGGTCTGGCCGGTGCGCTCGGCGATCGTCTTGTTCAGGCGCTCGCGCATCTTGAGGATCTCGCGCGCCTGGATCTCGATGTCCGAGGTGGCGCCACCGAAACCGCCGGCCGGCTGGTGGATCAGGTAGCGCGTGTTCGGCAGCGAGAAGCGGCGCTCCTTCGCGGCGGCCAGGTAGATCAGGGCGCCGGCACTGCCGAC
>JAZBPO010000280.1:0-3158 GCA_036351675.1 Pseudomonadales bacterium | reverse complement strand
TCCTCGCGGATGCCGGCCATCAGCACGATGGCGATCGTGAAGCCGATGCCTGCGGAGATCGCCAGCACGAGGGACTTGTCGAGCCCCCAGGGATCGGAGGCATCAGGTCCGATGTGCTTCATGATCGTGAGGCAGCCGAAGAGGATCGCGCAGTTGGTCGTGATGAGCGGCAGGAACACGCCGAAGCTCTTGTAGAGCGGTGGGAAGAACTTGCGCACGTACATCTCGACGAATTGCACCGACGACGCGATCACGAAGATGTAGACGAGGTAGTTGAGGATCGAGAGATCCACGACCACGGAGGGGTCGCCGCCTAGACTCGTCCAGATCCACGTGGTCAGCGGCGCTCCCGGATGCAGGATGAAGTAGGTGAAGGTCCACGCGAGGGTCGCGGCGATCGAGATCACGAAGGTCACCGCCAGACCCATGCCGAACGCGGTATCGACCTTGCGCGAGACGCCCAGGAAGGGGCAGATCCCCACGAAGTAGTAGAGGACGAAGTTGTTGATGAGCGCCGCGCCGACGCCGATCAGGATGAGCGAGCCGATGTAGTCCATCTGTCAGCTCCTCCCGCTCACTTGCCCGCGCGCATGTCGGCGACCCAGTTCACGAGGCCGAGCAGCGCACCGAGCGTCAGGAAGGCCCCCGGGGGCAGCACCATGAGGACCCAGTCTGGCCAGGCCGCCGGCAGCACTCGGAAGTCGAAGAAGGTTCCGGAGCCGAGGATCTCGCGGACACTCGCGATGCTCGCCAGGGCGAGCGTGAATCCGAGCGCCTGCCCGACGCCGTCCGCGATCGCGACATGGGGCGGGTTCTTGGAGCCGCAGACCTCGCAGCGACCTACGATCAGGCAGTTCACGATGATCAGCGGGATGTAGGGGCCGAGCTGCTTGCTCATGTCGTACATGTAGGCCGCGAGGAAGCGGTCCGCGATCGTCACGAAGGTCGCGATGGTCAGCGTGAAGACAAGGATGCGCAGGTGCGGCTTCAGCAGGTGCCGGATCAGGCTGACCAGCGTGGTCGCCATGATCAGCACGAAGGCCGTCGCGCCGGCCATCGTCATCGCGGCCTTCATGCCGTTCGTCACCGCCAGCACGGGGCACATGCCGAGCAGGGCCCGGTAGACCGGGTTCTCGGGCAGGATGCCGTTGATGAAGCGTTCGAGGGCCGTGGGTTGATCCATCGCTCACTCCCCCGCCGCACGGGCCAGCTCGGCCCGCAGCGTTTCGTTCAGTGCGGCGTTGACGATCTCGCTGACCGCGACAGAGGAGATGGTCGCGCCCGTGACCGAGCGGATCTCCTGTGGCGCCGCGACGTCTCGCTTGACGACTTCGAGCGTGACGTCGGTGGCCTTGCCCTCGTACTGCGAACGCCACTCGTCGTCGACGATCTTGTTGCCCAGGCCCGGCGTCTCCTTCTGGTCGAGCACGTAGAGCCCGGTGACGATCCTGGCCTGTGCGTCGCAGCCGACGAGGATCTCGATCTTGTCCGCGAAGCCCTGGCCGCTGCCCGGCACGACCCAGCCGACGATCTTGCCGCCCTTGAGCGCCTTGTACACCGTGGTCTCGCCCACGCTCGTCTTCTCGCCGCTGTCGGCTTCCGGCACCAGGACCGGCACCTGCGAGAGCGTCTCGTTGAGCTTGTTGAGCGCGATGCGCTCGGCGACCATGGCCTGCATGCCGGCGAGCGAGGCGCCGAAGATCATGCCCAGCACGAGCACCAGCCACGCTTGTCCGAGGAAGCTCTTGCTCATCGCTCCCTCCTTCACTTCTTCGCCGGGACGGGGCCGCCCAGCGGGGTCGGGACCGTCCAGCGGTTGATCAGCGGAGCGCAGGCGTTCATGAGCAGGATCGCGAACATGAGGCCTTCGGGGTAGCCGCTGAAGGTGCGCAGGATGTAGATCAGCACGCCGACGCCCGCGCCGAAGATCGCCTTGCCCTTGGGCGTCAGCGGGCTCGAGCAGGGGTCGGTCGCGATGAAGAAGGCGCCGAAGACCAGCGCGCCGCCGAAGAGGTGGTGACCGAGCGTCAGCGCGTAGTCCGGGCCGGCGAGAAGCTGGCCGATGCCCGCGCAGACGGCGACCGCGCCCAGCACGGAGACCGGGATCTCCCAGCTCGCCGTGCGGCGGATCACCAGGTAGAGCCCGCCGATGAGCGAGGCGAGCACGCTCGTCTCACCGAGCGATCCGTTGACCGTGCCGAGGAACATCGGCCAGAGGGCGGTGCTCACGGCCTCCTGCTTCGCCAGGGTGAGCGGGGTCGCCTGGGAGAGGATCGCCGAGTCCGGCGCGATGAAGGCCGAGGCGCCGAGAGCCGCCGGGAAGGCCAGCATCACGAAGGCGCGCCCCACCATCGCCGGGTTGAAGATGTTCTGCCCGAGGCCGCCGAACACGACCTTACCGAGCCCGATCGCAAAAACGCCGCCGAGCACCGGTACGTACCAGGGCGCGCTCCACGGAATCGAGAGGCCCAGGATCACGCCCGTGACGCCAGCCGATAGGTCGTTGAGCGTTATCGTCCTGCCGCGCCACTTGACGAATGCGGCCTCGGCCGCGAGACAGGCCAGCGTGGCCAGGCCGACTTGCTGCACCGCGTACCAGCCGAACACGTAGACCGCCATGCCGACGACGGGAGCGAGTCCGATCAGCACGTCCAGCATCATGCGCTGGGTGGTCAGCGAGGTGTTCGAGAGGTGCGGCGCTGGCGAAACGTGCAACGAGGGCTGGGGGGTTGCCGGCATCTCTGCCGCGCCCCCCGCGTCGCTCGCGCTCTCCAGCGTCCTCCGAAGATCGGTCATTCTCAAGCGTCTCCAGCGCGGCCTGCGGGCCACGCGAAGCGAGTCATCAGTCGCGCGGCATCTCCGCCTTGCCCATGCGGATGAGCTGGGTCAGCGGAATGCTCGCCGGGCAAGCGAAGGAACAGCACCCGCACTCGATGCAGGCGCCGATGTGATAGGTCTTCGCGATGTCCCAGGCCTGGTGGCGCGCTGCGAGCGCGATCTTGGTGGGGACGAGGTTCAAGGGGCAGACATCGACGCAGCGGCCGCAACGCACGCAGCTGGTCTCGTCGGCCTTTTTGACGTCGTCGTGGGTGAGGACTGTCAGGCCGCTCGTGCCCTTGGTGACAGGCGCGTCGAGGTCGCCGATGGCGAAGCCCATC
>JAZBPO010000279.1:0-2062 GCA_036351675.1 Pseudomonadales bacterium | reverse complement strand
GCAGCAGCCGCGCGATCCGATCCCGGTCCGGCAGCTCCGACTGCATGACCTCCTGCGCCAGTCGAATCCGCTCCAGCTCGTTGCGCAGGTAGTGCACCGCCATTTCGCCGATTCCCTCCCGCGGCATCGCCTCGAGATAGCGGTACCCCTCGCGGTAGACGATCCGCGCGGCCAGCGACTTCGCCATGATCCAGCCCACGTACTGCTTCGGCACGTCCCGCCACAGCCGTTCTCCGACCGTCTCCAGGAGGATCGGCGGGAGGTGGTCGACGACGAGCTGGCGGAACAGCTCCACGTCCCCCGGGGCCAGCCGGTCGATCTGGTGCACGATCGCGTCCGCCGCCACGATCATCATCTGGCTCAGACGGATGCTCATCTGCGGCAGCGGCGTCCCCTTCTGGTGTTTCTGGATCCGCAGCAGCAGCTCCGCTTCGCGCCGCGCGAGTTGGCGCAGCTTCTCCAGCACCTGCTCGACGAACGTCTCCTTGATGGCCAGGAACGACTCCTCGTCCAGCAGCATGCTCGCGACGATCTCGTAGCTCGAGCAGATCACGCCGCACTTGTTGGCCGAGCTGTCCTTGAAGATCACCACCCCCTTCTCGGACAGGTGCCGCCTCGCGTCGGG
The DNA here is from genome assembly GCA_036351675.1 of Pseudomonadales bacterium. Lineage (GTDB taxonomy): Bacteria > Pseudomonadota > Gammaproteobacteria > Pseudomonadales > Azotimanducaceae > JAZBPO01. Next base: position 1,437 of record JAZBPO010000279.1, on the reverse strand, counting down.
CGTGAGGAACAGGTTGGCGCCCTCGATGATCAGCTTCGCCGACGGCGTTCCGTCCGGCTGCAGGAAGTCGGTCCAGTTCCGCTCGTGGATCGTGTTCGGCCGGCCGCCCGCGGGCACGAATGCGTCCGCCACGATCCGGTTGTGCAGCGTGTTCCGCAGGTGCGTGCCTTCCGGCTCGTCCACCGTCACGATCCGTCCCCGCGGCGATAGCCTGGTCCGGTCGAACTCCCCGATCGGCAGTCCCGCGTCGAACAGCCGCAGCAGCTCCGCGATGTCGAGTCCGTCCGGATCCTCCCCCACGCCGCTGCCGTCCGCGATGCCGACGATCCGCGCATTGTCGCCGTAGTCCCGGTGCAGAATGCGGATCATGTTCCCGCCCACGTCGCCGTCCGGGCCGCCCGTCATCTTGATCGTGAACGGCCGGCTCTTCGGGTCGATGCCGATCGAGTGCAGCGCCACGTCGAGGAACACCGCCACGCCCTCGCTCGTCACCCCGTACACCTTGTGATTGATCCCCGCGCCCGGCTTGCTGCTCATGAAGGCGTTGGCGTTCGGGTAGCCGCGTTCGTGCGCGCGCTGGATGATCCACTCGATGTGCTTCGGCGTGATGTTCTCGTCCGGACCGAGATACAGCAGCTCCTGCTCGCCGAAGTGGTCCACCACGTGCTTGCGGGTCTCCGGATCGGGCGTGATCAGATCGAGCAGACCGTCGATGAACGCCTTGATGCAGCGGTCGATGTTCGCCGTTGGCTGCACGAGGATCGCCGCCTTCGATCCCCCCTCGGGAATGTCCTTGTTCTTCAGCTGCTGGGCCGACGCTAGTCCGTACGCCTCGTCGTAGATCCGCTCCGCCTCGTGGGCGTGCAGGTCCTCGTGCCGGGGACGAATCACCCGCACCCCGCCCCGCGAGATGTCCCGGAACCGCACGTGGAACCCGTTCAGCTCGCGTCCGTGCACGAAGAACACGCCATACGGAAGGTCCTCGCGCCCTTCCGCCTTGAGGAACTCCGGCTCCAGCCGCATCGACAGCGAGCACCGTTTCTCCAGGTGGACGTTTGTCCGCAGCACCGCCCCCACCGCGCGGACCATCGTCCGCAGGATGTGCCGCGCATCCTCGATGCCGACGCTCGCGTCGATCTCCGCCAGCAGATCCTCCGTCCGGGCCGCGAACACCTTGTCCGACAGCACCGACCGCGGATCGAACCGGGCGAGGAACAGGTTCGCGACCTTCTCCGCCTGCGTCAGGTTCAGCTCGGTGAGTCGCGCGATCCGCTCCTGGTTGAACGCGTAGGCGTTCTCCGTCGTCAACACCTGATGCACGAGATCGCCCAGGCCGATCAGGATCTCCGCCCGAAGTTGCGTCAGACCCGGATGCCGGTACGCCAGCTCCAGCGCTCGATTGTCCGTCCACTTCAGGCGCACCAGATCGTGGCGCAG
>JAZBPO010000278.1:0-3049 GCA_036351675.1 Pseudomonadales bacterium | reverse complement strand
CCGGACCGGAGGGCGACTGGGTCCGGTCCGAGACCACGCGGAAGGCGCCGTCGGCGCCCCTCGCGACGTCGGCGGCGTACATGGCGAGGCCCGCCTGTGCCTCGACGAGGCTCGCGTCCGCCGGCAGCAGGAAGCCCGGATGACGGAGGATCAGCTGCGGCGGCACCATGCCCCCGCGGATCAGGTGCCGCGGTCCGTAGAGGTCCTTGAGGATCGCGTCGAGGAGTCGGGCCCGCTGGTTCAGCCCGCTCTCCATGCGTGCCCAGTCCGAGGCGGGGATCAGGTACGGCACCGGGTCGAGCTCGAAGGGTCGCAGCCGCGCCTCGCCCTCCGTGGCGGCGCTGTAGCTGACGCCGTTCTCGCGGAACAGGCGCCGCGCCTCCTGGCGGCGCGTCTCGAGATCGCGGGCACCGAGCTGCTCGAAGGCGCCGAACAGGCGCTGCCAGTGTTCGCGGACGCCGAGCGTGCCGTTCGCCTGGGTCGCCAGCAGCTCGTCCCAGGTTCCGACGCGGTCACCGTAGTCGGGGCCGATGAGACTGCCGCGGCCGCGCGGCGCCGCCTCGCTCACCGCACGGCCCCGCCGAAGCCGCGGCCGTGGCGCAGGTCGAGGGTGAGCGGGTAGTCGGGATTCACGGCCGAGCTGACGACGCGAAAGGCGTCCTCGGGGCTGCCTGCGGGCGTGAAGCTGCCGATCATCTGGCCCGGAATCGGGCGCGGGCGGATCTCGCCCGCCGTGTGGCCGACGTCCCAGAAGCGATTCACGCGCCGCGACTCGGCCTCCCAGGCGTTCACCGGGAAGGTGTCGTAGCTGCGCCCGCCGGCATGGGAGACGTGATAGGTGCAGCCGCCGATCGCGCGTCCGTTCCAGGCATCGACGATGTCGAACACGAGCGGGGTGTCGACGCCGATGGAGGGATGCAGCGCCGAGGGCGGTGCCCAGGCCTTGTAGCGGACTCCCGCGACGCCCTCCCCCCGGACGTCCGTCGCGCGCAGCGGCACGCGGCGGCCGTTGCAGTGCACCTGGTAGCGGTCGCCCACGAGCCCGGTGGCGCGCACCTGCACGCGTTCCACGGAGGAATCGACGTAGCGCGCGGTCCCCGCGCCCGTCGCCTCCTCGCCGAGCACGTGCCAGGGCTCGATGGCGACCCGCAGCTCGAGATCCACGTCACCGCTGCGCACGTTGCCGAGGCGCGGGAAGCGGAACTCGAAGAAGGGTGCGAACCACTCCAGTTCGAAGGGATAGCCGGCCTGGTTGAGATCGGCGACGACCTCGCGCAGGTCGTCCCAGACGTAATGCGGCAGCATGAAGCGGTCGTGCAGGCTCGTACCCCAGTGCACGAGCTCACGCTTCAGCGGTTCCCGCCAGAACCAGGACACGAGGGCCCGCAGCAGCAGCATCTGCAGGACGGACATGCGCGCATGGGGCGGCATCTCGAAGGCGCGCAGCTCGAGGAGGCCGAGGCGTCCGGCGGACGAGTCGGGCGAATAGAGCTTGTCGATGCAGAACTCGCTGCGATGCGTGTTGCCCGTCAGGTCCGTGAGCAGATTGCGCAGGATGCGGTCGATGAGCCAGGGCGGCGCGGTGTCCGACTCCGGGATCTGCGAGAAGGCGATGCCGAGTTCGTAGAGGCGGTCGTCGCGTGCCTCGTCGACGCGGGGCGCCTGACTCGTGGGGCCGATGAAGAGCCCGGAGAACAGATAGGACAGCGCCGGATGGTTCTGCCAGTAGGTGATCAGGCTGCGCAACAGCGACGGTCTGCGGAGCAGCGGCGAGTCCGCGGCCGTGGGGCCCCCGAGCGTGACGTGATTGCCGCCACCGGTGCCCGTGTGCCGGCCGTCGAGCATGAACTTCTCGGCCCCGAGGCGGCACTCGTGCGCGATCTGGTAGAGCCTTTCCGTGTGCCGGACGATCTCGTCGAAGGACTCCGCCGGGTGGATGTTCACCTCTATGACACCCGGGTCCGGCGTCACGGCGAACTTCTGCAAGCGGTGATCCCGCGGCGGATCGTAGCCCTCGAGGACCACCGGCGTCTCGAGGGTCCCCGCGACGTGCTCGATCGCGGCCACCAGCTCCACCCAGGCCTCGAGCGTGTTGAGGGGCGGCAGGAAGACGTGCAGCACGCCGCCACGCGCCTCCACCGAGAGCGCCGTCTTCACGACCCGGCCGTGCTCGGCGCGCGCGCCCGGCAGGCGCAGCGGCTGGCGCACGGGCGCTTCCACGGCGAGCGCCGCGGCGCCGCGAAGCTCGAACACGGGCAGGCCGTCGCGGGGGGCGAAGGGATCCGTGGGTTGCTGCGAGAGCTCCGAGGCCTCGCTCTCCCCCTGCGGACGCCTGCCCTCCAGCCAGACCGGGAGCGAGGCGATCGGCAGGCGGAAGCCCACGGGCGAATCACCGGGCATGAGCACCAGCTTCTCAGTGCGCAGGGGCCAGGCGCTCGACAGCCAGAGACCGGTCGCGTCGTGTTCGAGGGGCAGGACGTGGCCGACCGGTGCGCCGAGGTCGGCGGCGAGGATGCGCGCGAGCGCGGCGCGGCGCTGCTCGTCCTTCAGGTCCGCCTCGGCGAGCGTCGCCGCATCGAGGCCGACGGGCAGGCGCGCCTCCATCCAGAGGTGCTGCACCGGATCCTCGTAGGCCGGCATCGCGCAGTCGGCGGGGAGCGAGAGCGTCTCGGCGAGGTGCGCGAGGAACCGCCCTGCGGTCTCCGCGTCGTGGCCGAGGTCCGTCTCCGGCTCCGCGAGCAGCGCCGCATCGCGCCACAGGGGAGCCCCGTCACGGCGCCAGTAGCAGGCCTTCTGCCAACGCGGCAGCGGCTCGCCCGGGTACCACTTGCCCTGGCCGTAGTGGAGCAGGCCGCCGGGCGCGAACTCGCCGCGCAGGCGTCGCGTCAGCGTCTCGGCGAGCGTGCGCTTGTGTTCGCCGTCGGCGGCGGTGTTCCACTGCGCCGATTCCTGGTCGTCCACGGACACGAAGGTGGGTTCACCGCCCATGGTCAGGCGCACGTCGTTCGCCCGCAGCTCGTCGTCCACGGCGTGGCCGAGATCGACGATG
>JAZBPO010000277.1:0-13827 GCA_036351675.1 Pseudomonadales bacterium | reverse complement strand
GCAGGCGGAGCCATATTCATCTCGTGAGCGGGGCGCCCAGGTGCCCCGCTTTCGTTTCAGGCCAGCGACCTTCTCTTTCCGTGCGGGTCGCTGGACCCTACTCCGGCCCTGTCCCTTCGCTGCCATCCCTGGCGCATACACCTGCCTCGATTCACCCCCGGCCCGGCCATGTCTCCAGCGGATCTCAGAACGCCAGCCGCATGCCGGCGCCGATCAGGGCCACGGCCAGCACCGCGCGGAGCGCTCCGGACGGCACGCGGTTCGCGAGCCACCCTCCCACCAGCGCCGCGGGGATCGACCCGAGCAGCAGCGTCCCGAGGAGCCCCAGATCGGTGAAGCCCATGAGCAGCAGCGAGACACCACCGAGCAGCGTGACCGGGATCGCGTGCACCGTGTCGGTCGCGACCAGACGCGCCGGCGTCATGCGCAGGGGATAGAGCGCCCGCAGGATGACCACGCCGAGCGCCCCCGCGCCGACCGAGGTCAGCGTCACCAGCGTGCCGAGCCCGAAGCCCGCGGACCAGGTCATCTCGCGCTGGAAGCGCTTGAAGTCGACCGGTGAGGCCAGGCGCCGTGCGGTCTGCCGCGCCTGGAGTCTCCCGCCCAGCAGCATGGCGCAACCGGACGCGAAGACGAGCACGCCGAGCAGCGTCGTGATCGCGCCGCTGTGCTCGAAGGCGAAGCCCGAGCGCACGAGCAGGACCACGCCCAGGGTCGCCGGCAGACTCCCCACCCAGAGGCGCCGCACGATCTCCCAGTCCACGGATCCGCTGCGTTGATGCACGGCCCCCGCCGCGATCTTCGTCATCGTCGCGAAGAGCAGGTCCGTTGCGACCACGACCGGCAGGGGCAGACCGAAGCCGAGCAGCAGCACCGGCGCCATGAGCGCCCCCCCGCCGACCCCCGTGAGGCCGACGACGAGTCCGACGGCGGCCCCCGCGAGCGGCGCCCAGGCGCTGTCGATCACTCCGCGCGCCTCACGGGAAGGTCGCCAGCAGCTGCTCGACGATCTCCTCGACGGATGCATCCGTCGTGTCCACCCTGAACTCGGGCGACTCGGGGGCCTCGTAGGGTGAATCGATGCCCGTGAAGTTCGGGATCTCGCCGCGCCGGGCCTTGCCGTAGAGACCTTTCGGATCACGTTTCTCGACGACATCGAGCGGCGTGTCGACGAAGACCTCGACAAACTCACCCGCGCCGAAGAGCGACCGGGCCAGTTCACGCTCGGCCCGGAACGGAGAGATGAAGGCCGTCAGCACGACGACCCCTGCGTCCACCATCAGCCGCGCGACCTCGGCGATACGGCGGATGTTCTCCACGCGGTCGGCATCGGAGAATCCGAGATCCTTGTTCAGGCCGTGCCGGACGTTGTCGCCGTCGAGGATGTAGGTGCGCACGCCGCGCTCGTGCAGCGCCTGCTCGAGGGCGTTGGCGATGGTCGACTTGCCGGAGCCGGACAGCCCGGTGAACCAGATCACCCGCGCCGGATGGCCATTCAGCCGCTCGCGCGCAGCCCGGTCGACGGTGAGCGCCTGCGTGTGCACGTTGCGCGACCGTCGCAGTGCGTAGCGGATCATGCCGGCGCCGACGGTCGCGTTCGTGTAGCGGTCGACGAGCACGAAGGCGCCCATGGGCGCGCAGTCACGGTAGGGCTCGAAGGGCACGGGCCGATCGCAGGCGATCTTCACGGTACTGATGTCGTTAAGCTCGAGGCGCCTCGCGGGACGCGTCTCGAGCGTGTCCATGTCGACGCGCTCCTTCACCTCCGTGATCTGCGCGCCCGCCGTCAGCGTGCCGAGACGCATCAGATAGGAACGACCGACGAAGCCGGGCTCCTCGTCCATCCAGACGAGGTCGACGTCGAACTGGTCCGCCACCTCGCAGGGGGCCTTCGCGGCGACCAGTACGTCCCCACGGGAGCAGTCGAGCTCTCGGTCCAGGGTGATCGTCACGGCCTGACCGGCAGCCGCAGCCGCGAGCTGCTCGCGATAGAGCAGGATGCTCTCCACCTTCGCCGTGTGCCCGGAGGGCAGCACGCGGATCTCGTCGCCCACGGCCACGCGACCGGCGGCGACGGTGCCCGCGTAGCCCCGGAAATCGAGGGACGGCCGATTCACCCACTGCACCGGGAAGCGGAAATCGTGCCCGTCGCGCGCCCCGCGTGGCTCCACGGTCTCGAGCCAGGCCATGAGCGTCGGGCCGTCGTACCAGGCGGAGCGCCGCGAACGCTGCAGCACGTTGTCGCCCTCGAGCGCCGACAGCGGGATCGGCGTCACCGACTCGAAGGAGAGGTCCTGCGCGAAGGCCGCGAAGTCCGACGCGATCGCCCGGAAGCGTGCTTCCGAGAATTCCACGAGGTCCATCTTGTTGATGGCGAGCACCACGTGACGGATACCCAGCAGCGAGCAGATGAAGGCGTGGCGACGGGTCTGGGTCAGCACCCCCGCACGCGCGTCGATCAGGAGCAGCGCCGCATCGGCCGTGGAGGCGCCGGTGACCATGTTGCGCGTGTACTGCTCGTGCCCCGGCGTGTCGGCGACGATGAAGCGGCGCTTGTCCGTGGCGAAGAAGCGGTAGGCGACGTCGATGGTGATGCCCTGCTCGCGTTCGGCCGCGAGGCCATCGACGAGCAGGGCCAGATCGACCGCGGCGCCCTGCGTGCCCTGACGCCGCGAATCGTGCGCGAGCGTCTCGAGCTGATCCTCGAAGATCTGCTGGCCCTCGTAGAGCAGGCGTCCGATGAGCGTGCTCTTGCCGTCGTCGACGCTGCCGCAGGTGATGAATCGCAGCAGATCGAGCGACTCCTGCGCGACCAGATAGGTCTCGAGCTCCTCGCGCGCCAGGGGGGCGCCCTCCGTTCCGGCTTGCGCGCCCATCAGAAGTACCCCTCCTGCTTCTTCTTCTCCATGGAAGCGGGCGAGTCGGAGTCGATCGCCCTGCCCTGCCGCTCGCTCGTGCGCGCGCGCATGAGCTCGAGGATCACGGACTCGAGATCGGCCGCGTCCGACTCGACGGCGCCCGTGAGCGGATAGCAGCCGAGCGTGCGGAAACGCACCCTGCGCAGCTCGATGCGTTCGCCCTCGAGGAGCGGCAGACGGTCGTCCTCGACCATCATGATGAAGCCGTCGCGGACGACCACCGGGCGTTCCCGGGCGAGATAGAGCGGCACGATGGGGATGTTCTCGCGATGGATGTATTCCCAGACGTCGCGCTCGGTCCAGTTGGAGAGCGGGAACACGCGCACGCTCTCGCCGGGCTTCTTGAAGCCGTTGTAGAGGTCCCAGAGCTCCGGCCGCTGGTTCTTCGGATCCCAGCGGTGCGCCGCCGTACGGAAGGAGAACACCCGCTCCTTGGCCCGCGACTTCTCCTCGTCGCGCCGCGCGCCGCCGAACGCGAAGTCGAAGCCGTGCTGGTCCAGGGCCTGCTTGAGCGCCTGGGTCTTGGTGATGTCCGTGTGCAGGGCGCTGCCGTGATCGAAGGGATTGATGTTCTTCTCGACGGCCTCGGGGTTCTGGTGCACGAGCAGTTCCATGCCCACCAGCGCCGCCATGGCGTCGCGGAACCGGTACATCTCCTGGAACTTCCAGCGCGTGTCGATGTGCAGCAGCGGGAAGGGCGGCGGCGCGGGGTGGAAGGCCTTGCGGGCGAGGTGGAGCAGGACCGAGGAGTCCTTGCCGACCGAGTAGAGCATCACGGGCCGCTCGGCGACGGCCATCACCTCGCGGAACACGTGGATGCTCTCCGCCTCCAGGCGATCGAGATGCGTGAAGGCGTCGCTGCGTCGGGGCTTCGGTGGGAGATCCTCGATGCTGAAGACGTTGTGGAACGCCGGCAGCCCGAGCCGGCAGCTGTGGCCGCTCTCGAAGCGCAACAGGTCGCTGTCGCCGTTGCGCTCCGCAATACGGCGACAGGTGTCGACGAGCGGCCCGTGCGGGAAGCACAGGAGGTCCTTGTCCGCGTCGTTCGCGAAGGCCTCGAGCGCCGTGAGGAGATCGGACTCGGACAGCGGCAGATCGACCTGGATCCAGCGACGACCGTCGCGCGCGTCGTTGGCGAGCAGTACCCCGCGCCCCTCGTCACCTTCGCGGAGCTGGAGCAGGAGCACCAGATGACGCTGCCGGCGCGCCTCCGCCGAGAGCGCGTCAACCACCAGCTGTCTGGGTGCCCTGCCCTCTTCGTCATGGAGCTCCGCGGGCGAGAGCGGAGCTGGCAGCGCACCGCTCGACTCGATGGCGCGCTCGACGCGGCGTCGCTCGGCGTCCGTCCCTTCGAGGCCCCAGAGCTCGAGGAGCCGACGCGTGTGCAGGGGCAGCGGCCGGCCGGACGCATCGAGGGGATTGGCTTCCGGGAGGTCCGGCATGTCGCGAAATGTCCGCAGGGCTGCAGATGGCCGCGCACACTATGCGTTCAGAACCAGAATCGCAATGACCGATCGCCTCAGGCGCAGATTGCGACATCAGCCCCCGTCGAGCATCCGGTAGATCGATCCCAGCGCGCTGCCCTCGCCCTTGTCGCTTCCGCCCATGCTCGGCGCGTTCGCGAAGATCCGGTCCGCGAGGCGGCTGAAGGGGAGGCTCTGCAGCCAGACCGTACCGTGGCCCTGCAGCGTCGCGAGGAAGAGCCCCTCGCCACCGAAGAACATGGATTTCAGCCCCCCGGCCCGCGCGATGTCGTAGTCGATGCCGTCCGTGAAGGCGACCAGGCAACCCGTGTCGACGCGCAGCGTCTCGCCGCGGAGTTCCTTCTTCACGATCGACCCGCCGGCATGGAGGAAGGCCATGCCATCGCCCTCCAGTTTCTGGAGGATGAAGCCCTCACCACCGAAGAAGCCGACGCCGAGGCGCATGTTGAAGGCGATGCCGACGCGCGTGCCGAGCGCGGCGGCGAGGAAGGCGTCCTTCTGACAGAACACGCGCTCGCCGATCTGCCCGAGTTCGAGGGCGATCACGTGGCCCGGATAGGGGGCCGCGAAGGCGGCGCGCCGCTTCACGCCGCCGCGATTGGTGAAGTGCGTCATGAAGATGGACTCGCCGGTGATGACGCGCTTGCCGACGCCCACGAGCTTGCCGAAGAAGCCTTCGCCGGCTTCACTGCCGTCCCCCATCTTGGCCTCGAAGTCGATGTCCTCCTCGAGGTAGTTCATGGCCCCGGCCTCCGCGATCACCGTCTCGCCCGGGTCCAGTTCCACCTCCACCATCTGGAGGTCGTTGCCGATGATCTCGTAATCGACTTCGTGACACTGCATGGTGGGCTTCCCCCTGGAGTCAGTGGAAAGCGAGGCCCTCGAAGGCTCCGCTGTTGCGCCATTCGGCGATGTACTCGAAGTACGCCATGGCGCCGGCCGGATAGCCGACGTTCAGGCGTGCGGCAGGACCGGGATCCTGACCCTCGTTGTTGTAGTAGCCCGGTGTGCACTCCTGCGATCCGATCATGCGCCCGGGCCCCGTGAGCAGCAGATCGATCCAGGCCTGCTCGGCCTCCGCCGTCACTTCCACCTCCTGCGCCCGCTCGTCGAGCGCGTGCCGGACCACCGCGGCGATGGTCCGGCCCGACTCGGTCAGGTTGTGGGGAACGTTGGAGATGAGGTTCGCCCCCTGCGTCGGCTGGACGATGAACATGTTGGGGAAGCCGTGCACATGGATGCCGTGGAGCGTGCGCATGCCCTCGGACCAGTATTCGGAGAGGCGCAGACCGTCCCGGCCGGCCGGGTCGAAGCCCGCGCGCCGAGCGAAGGGCGTGCCCACCTCGAAGCCGGAGGCATAGACGATGCAGTCCACCTCGTACTCGACACCCTGGACGACCACGCCCTTCTTCGTGATGCGCTCCACGCCCTGCCCGTCCGTGTCGAGCAGGTGCGTACCGGGCTCGTTGAAGGCCTGCAGATAGGCGTCGTGAAAGCACGGGCGCTTGCAGAGCTGGCGATACCAGGCCTTGAGCTTCTCGGCCGTCTCCCTGTCCTCGACGATGGCCTCCGCCCGCAGGCGGATCTCTTCCATCTTCTCGAAGTCGGCGTCCTCCCAGGCGGCCCACATGTCCGCGGGCGTCCGTTGCTCGGGCGGCAGGGAGGCGATGCGCTCGCGGATGCGCCGCGACAGGTCCGTCCAGCCGTCCTGCACCAGATCCTCTTCCGCGCTGCCACCGGCCTGGTTCGCCGTGAAGTTCTCCAGCCAGCGCTGCTGCCAGCCGGGCGTCGCGATCTGCTCGAACCAGGCCGGGTCGATGGGGGCGTTGGCGCGCACGTCGACCGAGGACGGCGTGCGCTGGCAGACATAGAGCGTGCCGCAGGCCCTCGCGAGGTGCGGCACGCACTGCACGGCCGTGGCGCCGGTACCGATGATCGCGACGCGCTTGTCGGCGAGTTGCGCCATGAACCCGCCCTCGGGATCGCCGCCGGTGTAGTCGTAGTCCCAGCGCGAGGTATGGAAGGAGTGGCCCTCGAAGTCCTCGATGCCCGGAATGCCCGGCAGCTTCGGGACGTGCAGCGGACCCGTCCCCATGCCGAGGAACTGCGCCGTGAACGCATCGCCGCGATCGGTACGGATCAGCCAGACACGACGATCCGGGTCCCAGGACAGGTCCTTCACTTCCGTGTGGAAGAGCGCGTGTTCGTAGAGTCCGAAGTGGCGACCGATGCGTCGACTGTGCTCGAGGATCTCGGGCGCATGGGCGTACTTCTCGGTCGGCATGTGCCCCGTTTCCTCGAGGAGCGGCATGTAGACCATGGACGCCGTGTCGCACTGCGCACCGGGGTACCGGTTCCAGTACCAGGTGCCGCCGAAGTCGCCGCCCTTCTCGATGATGCGGACGTCCTTCACGCCTGCCTCGACGAGGCGGGCGCCGGTCACCAGACCGGCGAACCCGCCGCCGATGAAGGCGAAGGTGACATGGTCGGTGAGCGGTTCGCGCGCCTCGCGCGGCGTGTAGGGATCGTCGAGGTAGTGGGCCAGCGTTCCCTCGAGACGCAGATACTGCGCATTGCCGTCCGCACGCAGGCGCTTGTCGCGCTCTTCGCGGTACTTCTGCTTCAGTGCTTCCCGGTCGACCGATCCAGACGGCGTACCCATCCCTACTCCTCGCGCTTCCGCTGCTGCGGACCCAAGGCTAGCGGATAGATCGGCGCGGTACAGCAGGGAGAAGGTGAAAGGCGGGCGTTCGAGCGAAGGCCACGGCGAAGCGAACGAGGGGGACGACGCGGGCGCGTCCTGCGGACGCACCCGTAGGGGACGAGCTCAGTTCTGCAGCCAGCTCTCGACCTTGTCCGCACCGTACTCGGCCTTCCAGGCCTTGAGGATGCGATGGTTGCCGCCGCGCGTCTCGACCTTTTCCTTCGTGTGCGGATTGAGGTAGATCTTCAGCTTGCGCTTCGCGCGCTTGCGACCGGTCCCTGCGGCGCGCGCACTCCTGCCGCCCGCCGCGCGGACGATGTCGTTCATCGTCTTGCCGTACTTCTTCAGCAGCTTCTCGAGATCCTCCTTGAAGGCGAGTTCCTTCTGGATCTCCTTGCTCTTCTCGAGCGCTTCGACTTCTTTCTGGAGTTCCGCGAGCGCGGCCTGCTTGGTCTTCAGTTCGACGAGTTTGTCCATGATTTCCTGTTCATGCCGATAAATGGAATTCCGTTGCCCATCCCTAACGCACGCCGGAATATTTCGGATTGTCCTCCTCAAGTAAGCGACGCACAAGTAGTCGCCGCCTCGAAGGAAATAGCATCGACGCGGAAATGAAATCAGGAATGATCGGCAAGTGGGTCGGTCGAACTGGAAACGGGAGCGGGTCCGTTCGACGCCGCTCCTCCGGAACTCAACGTGCGGTCACCCAGATCGGTGAACTCCAGGCTCGCTCCTGGATCGTCGCATGCAGGTCCGGACGCGGCGCCACGTTCGCTCGCACCGCATCCCAGGTGGACCAGCGGCAGGTGGGATTCTGAAGGGCGCGGACGTAGTAGAAGGCCTCCTGACCCGGCACGTGATCCGGGTCGACCCACACCGTCGCGAGTTCGTCGGCGCCGACCCCCGCCGTGATCGTGCAGTCGGCCAGGTTCACGCGCGCGCCGTTGTCCGGGCAGCGACGGGTCGTCGGGTCGACGACGCCGCCGTCGGAACAGGCGACGTCGTAGACCTCCTCCTTCTTCTCGCCACCCTCGATCCAGCCCTTGACGATCTGGAGACGCTGCAGCGGCGCCTCGTCCGGATCCCGCATCGCGTGCACCAGGAAACGCGGCGCCGCACCACCCGCGTCGGCCGCGAGATCGGCGCCCATGGGCACGCCGGTCGCATAGGCCGTGGCGACGCCGTCCGGGCGCGTCGCGAGATCCTCGGCGAAGCCGTGCCCCGCGAAGAAGCGCACCTTCATGCGCGGACCGCTGGTCGCGAAGGTCTCCTTGCGCCGGAAGGCCTCGAAGATCGCGTCGCGGGTGTTCGCATCGGCCCAGACGCCGGCGAGGCCCGAGGCGCTCCAGAAGTGGTAGTAGCTCGGTGCATAACCCCGGGGTACCTCCCGGTACGCGGCGCCGCCGGGGGCACTGGCGCTGGCCGCGTCGTCCATGGGCACGGACCCGCGCTGCTGCGGCGTCGCATCGAGAAGACCGACCTTGGACCAGAAGCGATCCTCGTCGAAGCTGCCGGCCGCGACGTGCGTGTCGCTCGAGCCGATCAGGCCGAACTTGTACGGATTGCCCTGGCCCCGAGCCTCGAGCGCGAGGCCGTTGAGATAGGCCTCGCGCACGTAGCTGCCCGCAGGCCGGCTCTGCAGCGTGCTCGCGATGCGCACGGGCATGATCTCGAAGTCCGCCCATTCGTCGTTCGGCGACAGGGCCGGATGCGTGTCCGAGGTGCCCTTCACCTGCGTGACCTCGACGAGCGGTTCGTTGCGCATGCGCTGTTCGGCATAGGCCTCGTCGATGGGTTCGTCGGCCCAGTTCACGAGTTCGAACATCATGCCGTCGGAGCCGTTCGAGTTGTGCGGAATGGCGATGGCATCGCGCCCACCGTCGCGCTCCCGGTCCATCCAGCTCCAGAGGTCCTCGGGGTTCAGCGAATCGAGACGGCTGAAGGGGTCCTCGGGAACGTCCGCGCCGCGGAAGAAGACGTTCCGGTGCAGGTTCTCGAGGGCGCCGCCGGACGAGGTGTACTCGTAGGCGATGAAGGTCGTGAACTCGCCGGGGTCGTTGTTCCGCTCCGCGGACTCGATGATCTCCTGCCAGGCGCTGCGCATGACGTCGCGGTCGATGAGATCGTCGTTGCTGATCTGGCCACCGAAGCGCGGGATCAGACCCTGGAAGGCGGCGCTGCGCTCCGCCGGCGTGTCCGCCTCGCGCAGCTGTACGGCGACCGGATGCCGGCCGACGCGGGAGTCCGGGTCGAACATGGCCGGCAGCATGCCCAGATAGGAGGCGTGATCGGTGACCGCGAGGAAGTCGAGCGGCTTCTCCATCTTCATCTCGAAACCCGCCGGATGGCGGATGCCCTCGCCGCGCGCGAAGCGGTAGGCGTCATCGGGCGTCGTCCGCGTACCGAAGATCCAAGCATCGAAGGAGAAACGCGTGTGGATGTGGAGATCGCCGAAGAACGCACGGCGCTCGGCGGGATCGATCCGCGCGGTCGCGACCGGCGCGGCGACGGGGGACGGCGCCGCCGCCCGCGCTCCGGGACTCAGCGTGGTGTCGCTGTACGCCTCCGGCGTGCTGTTGCGATCCGAGCCATTACAGCCCGCCAGCGTGACGGCGGCGAGCAGCGCCGCCGCAGCGCCCGCTCTGCGCGTGGTGTCCATCCTTCCTCCCCTGCGCCCGGGTCGGGGCGCCCATCCGGTGCCGCGGATCTCGTGCCCGCTGGCCTCAGTGTTCGTCCTGCTCCGGCGCGATCGCGGCCGGCCCGGTCGCGAGGCCCTGCCGCGCGACCGGATCGATGCGGGCCCTCGTGTCCCGATCGGCGTCCATCAGACGCCGGAAACCGGCGCTGCGCAACACCAGCAGATCCGCGAAGCGACCGTGCTCGGAGCGATGCCGAGCCGGAAGGCGATGGCGCTATGATCCGCCCTGCGTCGCTGGCGGAGTGCAGGACATGACAGATCGTGAGGTCGCTCTGCAAGCGCTGGATGCCGGCTTCCGGCTCGCGGAACTGACCATCGAGCCGCGGCGGTCCTGCGTCACCACCGGGAACGGCGAGGAGCGTCGACTCGAGCCACGGGCCATGACCGCCCTCGTCCATCTGGCCGCCGCCGACGGCGTCGTCCGCCGCGACGAACTCATCGACGCCGTCTGGCAGACGGCGGTGACGGACGAGGTCGTCTCGCGCGCGATCTCCCTGATCCGTCAGGCGCTCGGGGACAGTGCCCGCGCGCCGCGCTTCGTGGAGACCATCCCCAATGTCGGTTACCGGCTCCTGGTCGCGCCCGGACTTCTCGATACGGGCACGACCGCGTCACCGCCACCGGCGGCGGTCACGGCGCCCACCGGGCTCGCGCCTGCGGCCGTGCCACCGGACGCGGCCGGACCCGCCGCCAGCGGATCCGGCGCGGCTGCGACCAGCGGGCCGACGGATCCCGGGAACGCACACTGGACGCTCGCCTGGGTCCTGATGGCCGGCGCGCTGGCGTGGCTGCTGTGGCTGTGGATCGACGGCGAACCGCTCGAGCCCGGGACCGACGGCGCCGCCCTCAGCACCATCGCGGTACTGCCGCTGCAGGATCAGCTCCTTTCGGACGACGTACGGCCCATCGGACTCGGCCTCGCGGACACGCTGAGGACGGAACTCGGCCGCGCGCCGGCCCTGCGTGTCCTGGCGCGCTCGTCCTCGATCGCCATCGCGCGCGAAGCCGCCGATGCGCGCGAACTCGGCGAGCGCTTCGGCATCGACGCCGTCCTGGAAGGCAGCGTGCTGCAGGACGGGGAACGCATCGCGATCCAGCTCAGCCTCGCCGATGCGCGTGAAGGCCTGCAGAGCTGGGCGCGCACCTTCGAGGGCCGGCCCGACGCCCTGTTCGACCTCGGCCGCGAGGCCGTGGCCGCGGTGAGCCTCGAACTCACCGGCGAGGCGCTCGGCACGGAAGCGCCCGCGGCGGGCGCATCATCCCGGGACGACGCACGACGGCCGACGAGCCGTGCCTATGCGATCTATCTCCAGGGACTGCACTACCTGGCGCTACGGGGCGAGGACGGCCTCGAACGCGCCGACCAGCTCTTCTCGAAGGCCCTCGAGGCGGACCCCGGCTTCGACGCGGCACGGGTCGCGCGGGCGCGCACCCTCGCGCTCCTGCCCTACTGGAGCACGCGCGCCGAGGCGGACACGTTCCCGGCCGCGCTCGCCGTGCTGGACGAAGTGACGTCGACGGACCCGCAGGTTCGCGGGGTCGGGGACAGCGTCCGGGCGCTGATCGCCTTCCGCAGCTGGGACTGGGAAACGGCAGGCCGGCTCTTCGAGCGCGCCGTGCGCGACGCGCCGGCCGATGCGGGCGTCCGTGCCTGGCATGCCCAGTATCTCGCGACGCTCGGTGACCTCGAGGGCTCCCTGCGCGAGGCCCGCGAAGCCTGGGACCTCGACCCCGGCTCTCCGATCGTCGGCTCCCGACTCGCCGCCGTGTGGCTGTGGATGGGTCGTCCCGACCGCGCCGAGGACTTCTACGACCAGACCGATCCGCTCCGGCTCGCGGCGCGCGATCCGAGCTATCTGATCTGGCTGCTCGAGAAGGGGCGTCTGGCGGAGCTGGAGTCGCTGCTGAAGGGCATGCACGGCTTCGCTGGCCTGGAGACGGACTGGATTCCCGCCGCGATCGATCTCGTGAGCGGCGAGGGCGACACCGATGCGATCCAGCGCTTCGAGGCCGCCGTGGCCGCCGGTCAGGTGCTGCCACGCATGGTGTTCCCGATCTGGATCCTGGCCGGCGAGGCGGAACGCGCGCTGCGCGTGCTCGAGCGCGGCCTCGACCAGCGTCGACAGTTCGAACTCGAGTTCCTGTTCGCGGCCCAGGCGACAGCGTTCCGGTCGACGCCGGCCTTCGAACGCGCACTCGTGCTCGTCGGCCATCCCCGCGCAGGGGGGTGAGCGCGGGCCTCAGGCAGACGCGACGTTCGCGAGATACCAGTCGTAGGTCGACCGGATGCCGGCTTCGAGACCGATGCGGTGCCGCCAGCCGAAGTCGTGGATCTTCGACACGTCGAGGAGCTTGCGCGGCGTACCGTCCGGGTTCACGCGGTCGAACTCGATGCGGCCCTCGAAACCGACGACGCCGCGCACCAGCTCGGCCAGCTCCGCGATCGTGACGTCCTCGCCCGTGCCGACGTTGATGGGTCCCGCTTCCTCGTAGCGGTCCATGAGCGCGACGGCCGCGTCGGCGAGATCGTCGACGTGGAGGAACTCCCGGCGCGCGGTCCCCGTACCCCAGAGTTCGATCCGCTCCGCGCCGCGCTCCTTCGCGCGATGGAACTTGTGCACGAGCGCCGGCAGCACGTGCGAGGTCTCCGGGTCGAAGTTGTCGCCCGGGCCGTAGAGGTTCGTGGGCATGAGGCTGAAGGCCCGGAAGCCGTACTGCCTGCGGTAGGCCTGGCAGGTCTTGAGGCCCGCGATCTTGGCGATGGCGTACCACTCGTTGGTCGGCTCGAGCGGACCCGTGAGCAGCGAGTCCTCCGAGATCGGCTGCGGCGCGAACTTCGGATAGATGCAGCTCGAACCGAGAAAACAGAGCTTCTCGACGTCGTGGACCCAGGCACCGTGGATGACGTTGTCCTGGATGGCCAGATTCTCGTGGATGAACTCCGCCGGAAAGCTGTCGTTGGCGCGTATCCCACCGACCTTCGCCGCGGCGAGGAACACGTGCGTCGGCCGCACCTCGGCGAGGAAGGCTTCGACAGCACCCCGATCGGTGAGATCGAGCTCGGCGTGCGTGCGCAGGACGAGTTCCGCCGCGTCGTCCTGCTCGAGGCGCCTGACGATGGCGCTGCCGACGAGGCCCCGGTGCCCCGCGACCCAGATACGCGGACGCTCAGCCATGGGCCGGCGGCAGCGCGAAGCCGTGCTGTTCGCGCGTGCGGTCGAGTTCGGCGCCGCGCACGTCCTGCTGCATCATCTCCGCCACCAGCTCGCCGAAGCTGACGCGCGGCTCCCAGCCGAGGCGCTCGCGCGCCTTGCTCGCGTCGCCGAGGAGCGTCGGGACCTCCGTCGGACGGAAGTAGGTCGGATCGACGCGGACGACGACGTCGCCCGTGGCGGCGTTGCGTCCCACCTCGTCGACACCCTCTCCCTGCCACTCGATCTCCATGCCGACCTCGCGCGCCGCCAGCTCCACGAACTCACGCACCGAATGCTGCTCGCCGGTCGCGATGACGAAGTCGTCGGGCGCGTCCTGCTGGAGGATGAGCCACTGCGCCTCCACGTAGTCGCGCGCGTGGCCCCAGTCCCGAAGCGAGTCGAGATTGCCGAGGTAGAGACAGTCCTGCATGCCCAGATGGATGCGCGCGAGCGCGCGCGTGATCTTGCGCGTCACGAAGGTCTCGCCGCGCAGCGGCGATTCGTGATTGAAGAGGATGCCGTTGCAGGCATAGGTGCCGTAGGCCTCGCGGTAGTTCACGCAGATCCAGTAGCTGTAGAGCTTGGCGACCGCGTAGGGCGAGCGCGGCCGGAAGCGGGTCGTCTCGCTCTGCGGAACCTCGGGGATGTTGCCGTAGAGCTCGGAGGTCGAGGCCTGATAGAAGCGGGTCTTCTCCGTCAGGCCGAGGATCCGGATCGCCTCGAGCATGCGCAGCGTCCCGAGCGCATCGGCGTTCGCCGTGTACTCCGGCGTCTCGAAGGAGACGGCGACGTGGCTCTGGGCGGCGAGATTGTAGATCTCGTCGGGCTG
>JAZBPO010000276.1:0-9664 GCA_036351675.1 Pseudomonadales bacterium | reverse complement strand
ATACTCTTCCACAGCCCGGGAAACGCTACCATCACGTCCGCGTCGTCCTGAGAGGAGAACCCATGGGTCTCGCCGTCATCGGTGCGGGCTTCGGTCGCACCGGCACGCTGTCCCTGAAGCTCGCGCTGGAACGGCTCGGCTTCGACAAGTGCTACCACATGATGGAAGTGTTCGAGCACCTCGATCACATCCCGCTCTGGCAGCGCGCCCACGACGGCGAGGCCGTCGACTGGGAGGCGCTCTTCGACGGCTATCGGGCGAGCGTCGACTGGCCGTCCTGCAACCTCTGGCGCGAGCAGCTGACGGCGTTCCCCGACGCGAAGGTGATCCTGTCGACGCGCGATCCGGTGAAGTGGCACGAGAGCGTGACGAACACGATCTGGCCGTCGAGCCGAGCCGCCGCCGGATCGGACGATCCGCAGCAGCGCGCCTTCGGCCAGTGGGCCATGCGCATCATCTGGGATCGCGTGTTCGACGGCCGCATCGAGGATCGTGACCACGCCATCGCCGTGTTCGAGGCCCACGCGGAAGCCGTACGCACGGAGGTCCCCGAGGGCCGCCTGCTCGAGTTCGAAGCGAAGGACGGCTGGGAACCACTGTGTGGCTTCCTCGGCGTGCCCGTGCCCGACGAACCCTACCCGCGCACCAACTCCACCGACGAGTTCCTCGCCCGCCGCGCCTGAGCGGAGGCGATGCGTGTCTCAGGCGGCGCGGTCCACCGCGTCCCCCGCCGCTGCGTTGGTCGAGGCCACCGCAGGCATCGCCACCGCACGTGAGAACTCCATGGCCTCGTCGTCGACGCGGCCGAAGCGGAGCGTGAGCAGATCCCGCGTGTAGTTCTGATAGAGGCGCCAAGGTGCCTGTTCCCCCTGCTTCGGAAACAGGTGCATGGCCCGCTGCACATAGCCGGAGGTGAGATCCATCATGGGCACGTCACCAACGTCCTCGCCGCCCGTGCGCGGCGTGGCGATCTCGAAGCCGTGCCGGTCCATGTAGTTCAGCAGGCGGCACAGATAACCGCAGGTGAGATCGCACTTCAGGGTCCAGGACGCGTTCGTGTAGCCCATGGACCAGGCGAGGTTCGGCACGTCGGACATCATCATGCCCTTGTAGATGTGGGCCTCGCTGACCGCGACGGCGCGACCATCCACCTCGATCGCGAGGTCCGACAGGAACTGCAGCTTGAGGCCCGTGGCCGTGACGACGATGTCGGCCTCGAGCTCGGCGCCGGAGGCGAGGCGGATGCCCGTCTCCGTGAAGCGCTCGATGCTGTCCGTGACGACCGAGGCGCGACCCTGCTCGATGGCCTCGAACATGTCCCCGTTCGGCACCAGACACATGCGCTGATCCCAGGGGTCGTAGCGCGGCGTGAAGTGTTCGGCGACGTAGTCGGCTCCGAGACGTGGACGGATCTGATCGAGGAGGAACTCTCGCACCCGGGCCGGCGCGGACCGGGCGCGACGATAGAAGAACTGACCGAGGAGGATGTTCTTCCAGCGCGTGAGACCATAGGCGAGCTTCGCCGGCAGGAAGCGGCGCAGGCCGTTCGCGATCGCGTCCTCGTCCGGCCGCGCGACCACGTAGGTGGGCGAGCGCTGGAGCATGGTGACGTGCGCCGCGGCCGCCGCCATCTCCGGGACGATGGTCACGGCCGTGGCGCCGGAGCCGATCACCACCACGCGCTTGCCGGCGTAATCGAGGTCCTCGGGCCACTGCTGCGGATGCACGACGAGACCGCCGAACTGCTCGACGCCGGGAAACTCGGGCTGGTGGCCCTGCGCGTAGTCGTAGTAGCCCGTGCACATGTGCAGGAAGCCACAGGTGAGCTGCTTCACCTCGACCGTCGCGCCATGCTCGTCACGGACCTCGACGTCCACGGTCCAGCGCGCGTCGGCGCTCGACCAGGCGGCGCGCTTCACGAAGTGGCGG
Organism: Pseudomonadales bacterium; assembly: GCA_036351675.1. Classification (GTDB taxonomy): domain Bacteria; phylum Pseudomonadota; class Gammaproteobacteria; order Pseudomonadales; family Azotimanducaceae; genus JAZBPO01. The sequence goes on along the minus strand of JAZBPO010000276.1, from coordinate 7,735 downwards.
AAGCGGATGCGCGCGTCGATGCCGTTCTCGGCCGCCGTGGCGCGCAGATAGCGCAGGATCGAGGGCCCGTCGGCGATGGCCTTCGCCTCGGTCCAGGGGCGGAAGGCGTAGCCGAGCGTGTACATGTCCGAATCGGAGCGGATGCCCGGATAGCGGAACAGGTCCCAGGTACCGCCGATGTCACCCCGGCCCTCGAGGATGGCCCAGGACCTGGTCGGGCACAGGTGCTGGAGATGCCAGCCGGCGCCGATGCCGGAGATGCCGGCGCCGACGACGAGGACGTCGAGGTGTTCGATGGTCATGGCGGGGCTCCGGAATCGCGACGAGCACGGGAGTATAGGCAAACGGTGCGCCGGGGATCAGAGCGCGTAGCTGCGCTCCAGATAGTCGACGATGGCGCCGGACTCGCCCATCTCCTCGCCCGTGTTCGGATCGACGAGGTAGGGGATGGTCAGACGCCCGGCGCGGGCGAGGAGTGCCCGCCGGTTGTCCGACTCCGGCCTGGCCTCGATGGCGAAGCGGTCGCGGAGCCCCGGCGGCACCCAGTCCGAGGGCTGCGTCCTGCCCGTCGAGCGCAGGATCCAGGGGATCTCGAGCTCGCACAGGCGCTCGCGGACGAGGCGCGCGAAGGGGCTGCCCTCGAAGCTGTAGAGCTCGAGCGGCCGCGCGGGTGCGCGCGAGGGCCGCGCGCGGCGGCCGGCGAGGGGCCGGAAGGCACCGGCCAGCTGCGAGCCGAGCTGCTGGAGCGGACCGAGCCGCCAGTGCAGGGGCACACCGTCGCCGTAGGTCTCGAAGAGGTGACGCACGATGTCCGCCGATTCGTACAGCTCGATCTGAGTATTCGGGTCGATCAGATAGGGGAACTGGGCCTTGCCGCCACGCTCGAGGAGCGCCGGGCGGAAGCGCTCGCCACCCTTCGGGCAGGGGCGGATCTCGGCGTCCAGATCGAGTTCCGTGAGGACCTCCCGGACGATCCGGCAGTAGGGACAGGCCTCGAACTCGTAGAGCACGAACAGCCACTCGGGGCGCTCACGACGGCGCTGGGCGGCGATGCCGGTACCGAAGCGGGCCGCGGTGACGGCGAGGGAACCGGCGAGATCGAGGGACGAGGTCCCCGAACGGTCGGCGGACATGAGGAGTCTCCGTGGGGATGCGGGCCGGGCGATCGGCCGCGGGCGCGCGCATCGTGCCACCAGCGCCCGTCATTTCAAGGGCCGCGGGCAGCCAGCAGACGTCGACGGCCCAGCGCAGCCGGCATGACGCAGGTCGCGTCGACCAGGTGCGGATCGGCAATGGTCCGGGCGGGCGCCTTGCCGCACGCCATGGCCTGCCCGAGACTCCGCCCGTGCGCGTCCTCGTCCCCGTCATGGTGATCCTGTTGCTCGCCGCGATCCTCGGTGACGGCGCCGGTGCCGGCGCGCGCTGGAATCTGCTGAACGGCGCCGGCTTCGCGGCCTGCGGCCTCTTCGTCGGTCTGAGCTGGCTGTCGGCGTCGCCCGCACGACAGCCGGGACTCGATGCGCACTCGGACCTGGCGCTCTGGATCTGCCTGTTCGCGACGATCCACGCGCTCGGCCTCCTCGCCGCCGAGCCGACACTGCTCGAGTACCTCGGACCCGGAGCGCCGGTCTACATGCTCGTCGGCGTCCTCGCGCTGCTCGTGCTGCTCGCACTCACGGCCGCCTCCTATCCCGGTCCGCGGCAGCGCGTCTGGCGCAGCTGGCCGGCCTTCCGTGCCTGGCACCGCTGGCTCTGGCTCGGGCTGCTCCTGGCCATCGCCTGGCACGTCCTCGGCGCGGGTTTCTACCTCGACACGCCGGCTGCGCGGCTCCTCGGGCTCGGCGTGCTCGTGCTGCTGCCGCTGGGCTTCTGGCTCGACCGCCGCCTGCTCCGGGACCGGCCACGCCCGCAGGAACCCGGCCCCGCCTTCAACGGCATGACCGGCCTCTGTGCGTTCCTCGCGACGGTGCTGTTCGCGGTGCTGAAGGCGTGAGACGCGACGCACTCGTGCTCGCCGGCCTCGCGGCGGCCCTGTTCGGACTCTGGGCGCTGACGGGCCTCGCAGGGCCCACGAAGGCTTCCCTGCTCCCGCTGACCTTCGCCCACGCCGATCACCAGGCCGTGAACTGCGTCGCCTGTCACCACGAGTTCACGGACGCGACACCTCGCGGGCCCTGCCTCGAGTGCCACGCCCAGGATCCGACCGTGGCGCACCTCATCGAGACCCAGTTCCACGATCTCTGTCGCGGCTGTCACCTGGAGCGACGCATCGCCGGGCTCGGAGCCGGGCCCACGCGCGCCTGCGGTGCCTGTCACACGGCCGACGAGGCGCCCTGAATCACGCGCCGGAATGGGGCATGGTTGCGGGCTACCGCTCCGCGACCGGCGAGGTCCACCATGTCCCGATACACCGAACGCCTGCTGATCCTGCTCCTCGCGCTGGGCCTCGCCGCCTGCGCCCCGGCTCCGGAGGAGACCGCTTCCGGCGCAGACGCCGGCGCCGTTCCCGCCGACGGCAGCGACGCGGCCGAGCGCGCCCGGCTCGCCGCGCTCGCCGAGCGCGTGACCATCATCCGCGACGACTTCGGCGTCCCCCACGTGTACGGGGAGAAGGATGCCGATGCGGTGTTCGGCATGGTCTACGCCCAGGCCGAGGACGATTTTCCGCGCGTCGAGCGCAACTACGTCTGGGCCGTCGGCCGCCTTGCCGAAGTGGAGGGCGAGGAGGCCCTCTTCAGCGATCTGCGCGCGCGCCTCTACATGACCGAGGCCGAGGCGCGCGCCGCCTACGACGCCGCACCCGCCTGGCTTCGCGAGCTCTGCGACGCCTGGGCCGACGGCCTGAACTGGTATCTGCTCACGCACCCGGACGCCGAGCGCATGCTGCTCGAGCGCTTCGAGCCCTGGATGCCCATGTACTTCTTCGAGGGCTCCATCGGCGGCGACATCGAGCAGATACCCCTCGGCGGCATCCGCGCCTTCTACTCGCAGGGCACGGCCGTGGAGGAAGGCCTGCCGGGACCGGACGTGGCGCGCGCACCGTTCGCCGCGCCGCCGCCCGCGGTCGCCATGGACACGCAGCGCTTCACGGAGCCCGCCGGCTCCAACGGCTTCGCCCTGTCGGGCGAGCGCACGGCCAGCGGCAACGCGCTGCTGCTCATCAACCCGCACACGTCCTTCTACTTCCGGGGCGAATCGCACATGGTCTCGGAGGAGGGCCTGAACGCCTACGGCGCCGTCACCTGGGGCCAGTTCTTCGTCTATCAGGGCTTCAACGAGGACACGGGCTGGATGCACACCTCCACCAACGCCGACTTCATGGACGAGTTCGTGGAGGACGTGGTGCGCACGGAGGACGGCCTGAAGTACCGCTATGGCGACGAGCTGCGCGACGTCGAGACCCTCGACGTGACCCTGCGCTACCGCACCGAGGCCGGCACGGCCGAACGCGCCTTCACCGGCTACCGAACGCACCACGGACCGATCACGCACGAACAGGACGGCCGCTGGGTCGCCACGAGGATCAACTGGGACCCGGTGAACGCGCTCTCCCAGTCCTACCTGCGCATGAAGAACGCGGACTACGAAGCGTTCCGCGCGATGATGGACATCCGCACGAACTCCTCGAACAACACGGTGTACGCCGACTCCTCGGGCAACATCGCCTACTTCCACGGCAACTTCATGCCGCGCCGGGACGATGCCTTCGACTACTCGCGGCCCGTGGACGGCAGCGATCCGGCCACGGACTGGCAGGGCCTGCACACGGTGGACGAGACCGTGCACCTGCTGAACCCGTCCACGGGCTGGCTGCAGAACTGCAACTCGACGCCCTGGACGGCGGCCGCCGAGGCGAGCCCGAAGCGCGAGGACTACCCGGCCTACATGGCGCCGGATGCGGAGAACCACCGGGGCCTGCACGCCGTCGCCGTGCTCGAGGATGCCGAGGCCGTCACCCTCGATTCGCTCGTCGCGCTCGCCTACGACCCGCACCTGCCCGGCTTCGAGCACCTGATCGCCGGCCTGATCGAGGCCTACGACGCCGACTCGAACGGCCACGCCGAACTCGCGGAGGAGATCGAGACCCTGCGCGCCTGGGACCTGCGCACGGCAGCCGATTCCGAGGCCATGTCCCTCGCGCACTTCTACGGGCTGAACATGCTCGAGACCGTGGACGCGCCGGCGAACCTCTCGCGCATGGAACGCATCGACTGGCTGGGAACCGACAGTGATCCGGCAACGCGCCTCGAGGTCTTCGCGGCGACGCTCGCGGAGCTCGAGCGCAAGTTCGGGGCGACGCTCGTCCCCTGGGGCGAGATCAACCGCTTCCAGCGCCTCGACGGCGCCATCGAGGAGCACTACGACGACGACGCGCCTTCGCTGCCCGTGGGCCTGGCTTCCGGCACCTGGGGCGCCCTCGCCGCCTATGGCACGCGCCGCCGCGAGGACGTCGACCGCCTCTACGGTCGCCGCGGCAACAGCTTCGTCGCCGTGGTGGAGTTCGGCGAGCGCGTGCGTGCGAAGTCGCTCCTCGCCGGCGGCCAGGCGGGCGATCCGGCCTCGCCGCACTTCGACGACCAGGCGGAGCGCTACGTGAACGTCGAGTTCAAGGACGTGCCCTTCTACCGCGAAGACGTGGAGGCTCGCGCCGAACGGACCTATCATCCCGGCATCTGACCTGCAGCAGGGGTGGGCGCGGGATTGTCCTCCTCGGGCCTCACGGACACGCAGCGCCTGAAGCTCTTCGGCATCGCCGAGGAGCTCGCTCGGCTCGGTCACTGGCGCTGGGACGTTCGCACCGACGAGCTGTACTGGTCCGATGAGGTGTTCCGCATCCACGGGCACGAGCCGCAGAGCTTCGTGCCGGATGTCGCCTCCGCCGTCGACGCCTATCACCCGGACGACCGCGAGGTGGTCTCGACTTCCCTCGCGACGGCGGTCGAGGCCGGGCGTGGCTTCGATTTCTCCCTGCGCATCGTCAACGCCGACGGCACGATCCGCGACGTGCGCTCCCTCGGCTACTGCGAGACCGACGACGCGGGCGCCGTGATCGCGGTCTTCGGCGTGTTCCAGGACCAGACCGAACGCCTCGCCGCGGAGCGCCGCCTCGCCGACGAGGGCCGCCGCCTGCAGCTCGCCGCGGACTCGGCGGACCTCGCCGTCTGGGACATCGACCTGCGCACGGACCACCTAGTCTGGGACTCGCGCATGTTCGAGATCTTCGGACTCGACGAGAACCGCTTCGGAGGCCGCTTCGCGGACTGGGCCGCCGTAGTGCTGCCGGAGGATCTGCCCGCAGCCGAGGCCGCCTTCGCGCGCGCCACCGCCGGCGTCGAGGACTTCGACACGCGCTTCCGCATCCGCCGGCCTTCCGACGGCAGCATCCGCCATATCGACGCCAATGCCATCGTCGTCCGCGACGACGCCGGCGCGGCGGTGCGCGTGGTCGGCATCAACCGGGACGTCACGGACGAGGTGCTCTCGGAACTGCGCTTTCAGAGCCTGCTCGATCACCTCGCCGTCGCCTGCCTGCTCGTGGACGAGGCCGGCAATGTCCGTTTCGCGAACGCCACCGCCGGTGAGATGTTCGGCCGGCCGACGACGGAACTCGTCGGCCGGCCCGTCGACGCACTGCTTCCTGGCGACGTGGCGGCGCGCGTCGGCCGGCGGGCCGACGGCAGCGAGTTCCCGATCCAGCTCGGCACCGGCGTCCTCGAGACCGCCGAGGGTCCGACCCGAGTTCTATCCATCACCGATCTGACGGAAGTCCGCACCCTCGAACAGGCGCTCGTGCACGCCCAGCGCATGGAGGCCATGGGCCAGCTTGCCGGCGGCATCGCCCACGACTTCAACAATCTGCTCGGCGTGTTCATGGGACACGCGGAACTGCTCGGCGATCTCACGGAGCAGGACCCGGAAGCGAGCGAGAGCGTGGCCGCGATCCGCGAATGCGTGGAGCGGGGCGCCTCGCTCACGCAGCAGCTCCTGGCCTACTCGCGACGCCAGCCCCTGGCGCCCCGGGCCATCGACGTCGCCGACGTCCTCCAGGCCATCGCGCCGATGCTGGAACGCACGCTCGGCGAGACGGTCGCCCTGAGCGTGCGTCCATGCAGCACGCCCTGCCCGGTCCTCGCAGACCGTCACCGCCTGGAGGACGCCCTCGTCAACCTCGCGCTGAATGCACGCCACGCCATGCCCGGTGGCGGCAGCCTGACCATCACGGGCGAAGTGCGCGATCTGCCGAAGGGCGTCGGCACGGACGGCGAGCAGATCGAGCCCGGGCGCTACGTAGCGATCAGCGTGCGCGACACGGGCTACGGCATGAGCGACGAGATCCGGCGCCGGGCCTTCGAACCCTTCTTCACGACCCGCGAAGTCGGCGCCGGGAGCGGCCTCGGTCTCAGCATGGTGCACGGTTTCGTGCGCCAGTCCGGCGGCCACGTCGTGCTCGACAGCGTCCAGGGCCGCGGCACGCAGGTCACACTCCATCTGCCGGCGATCGACAGCTCGCCGGACGAGGCGCCGGGGCCCACGGCACGGCCCGAGGACCGCACGCTGCGCGGCCGCGTCCTCCTCGTCGAGGACGACGCTGGGTTGCGCGAGGTCGCCGAGAGCATGCTCGGCGATGCCGGCCTCGAGGTGCTCTCCGCGGCCGATGCCGCGCAGGCGCTGGCTCTGGTCGCGGACGGTGCCCGTCCGGATCTGCTGTTCAGCGACGTCGTGCTGCCCGGCACCCTGAACGGGCCGGCGCTGGCCGAACGGCTCGAGGCCCAGCAGCCCGGCCTGCCCGTCCTGTTCACCACCGGCTATCCGAATCTCGGTGCGCAGGGCGATCCGGTCCTGCCCGCGGACGCCGAGGTCCTGCAGAAGCCCTACGGCCGTCGCGACCTGCTCGAACGGATCGGCCGGCTGCTGGCATCGAAGGCGGCGGCCGAGGCCCCCTAGTCGTACCAGCCGACGTCCACGGTCGTCGCCTCGCCGAAGCTCATGCCCTCGAAGATCGTGCGCCGCAGGATGGGCCAGGACGCCGGGGTCATGAGCAGGAAAGGCAGCGGATCGCTGCGCTGCCAGGACACGTCGCGACACCCCAGCAGCCAGCGCAGGTTGCCGCGCCAGGCATCACCCCTGAGCGCGGCCGCCTGCGTCGCCGTGAGCGCCGGATAGAACTGCTGCAGCACGAGCTCGTCGCGAAAGCGCAGCCGCTGCACGGCTTCGGGTTCCAGGATCGCCCGGGCGAGGTCGTCCGGTTCGACGAAGTGGATGCCCGAGGTCGAGCGTGGATTGCACTCCATGGGCAGGAAGCGCCCGGCATCGTCGCGTCGGAAGTCGAAGGACAGGAAGCCGGAAAAGGTCGTGCGTTCGGCGAAGCACCGGACCCAGTCGAGCAGCGCCGGATCCGGCGCTTCGATGCGTCGAAAGCACACGGCCACCGTGCCCGAGAGAATCAGCGCGCGATAGACCACGGTTCCGAGCAGGCGCCCCGCATGGGCGATCGAGAACGACGAACATTCCTCGCCCGGCAACAGGGCCTGGACCACGGAAGCGAGGTCTCGCTCCGGGATCGCCTCGCCCGCGCCGTGCAGGGACAGGCCGTGCCCCGAGGAAGCTCGCGCCGGCTTGACGACGAAGGGGGACCGGGCCGTGAAGGCCGGCGCGGCCTCGTCCCGTGCATCGTGCGTCTCCGGCCCCGGAAGTCCGAGACTGGCGAGTCGGCGTGAGAAGGCGAGCTTGTCGT
>JAZBPO010000275.1:0-3082 GCA_036351675.1 Pseudomonadales bacterium | reverse complement strand
GTGGACGTGCGCCAGCGCCATGGCGAACTCGAGGAGACCCTCGCGGAGCAGGCGCGCGACGTGCAGCTCGTGGTGCTCGGCCGCCGCGGCCGCAATGCGGAGGTGACGCAGCGCGATCTCGGCCGGAACGTCGAGCGCGTGGTGCGGGCTCTGCAGCAGCCGATCCTCACCGTGACCGACGAGTTCACCGAGCCGCAGCGTGTGATGATCGCCTTCGACGGCAGCCGTCTCGCGCGCAAGGGCGTGGAGCTGGTCGCGGGCAGCCGCCTCTTCGTCGGTCTCCCCGTGCACGTCGTCATGTCCGGCAAGGCACGCAGCGAAGCGGGAAAGGACCTCGCCTGGGCGGAACGCACGCTCGCGGACGCCGGCTACGAGGCGACGACGAAGCTCATCCCCGGCGACGCCGAGACCGTCCTCGCACGCAATGTGCAGGAGGAGGGCGTGGACCTGCTGATCATGGGTGCCTACAGCCACTCGCCGCTGCGCTCGCTGTTCCTCGGCAGTCGCACGACGGACCTGTTGCGGGCGGCTTCGGTCCCCACGCTGCTGCTGCGCTGAGCCGCCTCAGTCGCCGAACTCCAGCTCCGCGAGACCGATCCCGGCTTCTCCGGCGACCGCGTAGAGGAGGAAGGCGCGCCCCGCTTCCTCGAACACGGCCGGATCACGCAGCTGATTCACGGGGTTCGGCGCGACGCTGCGCAGCGAGGGCACGACGGGAAGCTCCGCACCTTCCCAGCTCCGCTCGGGCCGAAGCACCTCCACCGCCTCCGAGGCCTGCCACTCCTCGAAAGGGGCGCGCGTGTCGATGGTCGAGACGAGGATGCGCTCCGGCGCATCGCCGACGTTCGTGTGGAAGACGTGAAGCAGATCGCCGCGCAGGAGCAGCGCGGCATGGCGCTGCGTCGGACCGAACAGGCGCGGCCCTTCCTCGAAGCCGGAGAGCGGATCGCGGGAGCGGAAGAAGCGACCGGGCATCGCCATGGCGACGGTCCAGCCGTCGATCTCCACGGTGCGGAAGTAGCTCGGACCGAGCACCTCCTCGCGGGCCTCGAAGGCGAGCCCGTCCCGCGAGGTCGAGACCCGCGTCACCTGTTCCGCGAAGCGCTCGAGGCCGTGGTAGTACATGCGGATGCGGCGCGCATCGTGGTCCACGTGCACGTCCGGCGAGGCGATGTGGGGAACGGTCATGTCGAGGATCGGGTCGTGCGGGAAGCGCACGCCGAGCGCCGATAAGCGCGCGCGGATCTCCTGCGCCTGCGCCTCGGTCCAGTCCGGCGCCTGCGTGAGGAACAGGGAGTCGTCGAGCTGCAGGCTGCCGGGCGTGTGGATGCGCCAGGGCCCCTCGAGCGCGTCCGCGAAGGCGAGGCGGATCCAGGCCCCCTTGTGATCGGCAAAGTAGAGGTAGTAGCGGCCGAGCGGTGCCTCGACCCAGTCCGGAACGCGGATCAGCGAGGGTCCCTGGATGTTCTCGCCGATGCTCTCGTCGAGGCGCGGGTGGACGATGGGCGCGTCGACGAGCCGCCGGGCCCTGACCACGGGCGCTGTCATGACGGCAGGCCGCCGCTCACGACCGGCAGCACGCCGTGGGCGAAGGCGAGCTTGTCGATCGCGCCGGGACCCGGCGCGAAGGGGTAGGCGTCGGCGTGGCCGAGCGCCCGATTGAGCTCGTTCAGCGCCTCGACGACGGGCGCGAACTGCGCGAGCAGCCGCTTGATGTCCGGACAGTCCCAGGGGTCGTCGATGGGACCGTCGCCGGCGTCGAGACCGAGGCTCCGCGCGCTCTCGAGCGTGTCGAGAATATGCAGCAGATGGGCCCAGGTCTCGGCCCAGTCCTCGTGAGGATGAGCGGAGGCGTAGTCCGAAACGTGCGCCGACGGGTCGCCACGATGCACCCCGGCATGATGCGCCTGCAGGGCCGCTTCGTAGTCCTCGCGTTCGTCGCCGAACAGCGCGCGGAAGCGCGCCAGGCGATCGCCATGGGCGGCGACGAGACGCGGAAAGAAGAAATGCCCGGATTCGTGGCGGAGATGGCCGAGAACCGTGCGATAGGACTCCGCGAGCTGCATCCGCATGCGCTCGCGATAGCCCGGATCGGCCTCGGCGAGACTGAGGGTCACGAGACCGTCGAGATGGCCCGTGGACACGCTCGGCATGCCGCCAGCGACCGCCACCGGATCCGCGAGCACGTCGAAGCGCAGCTCGCGCATGGCCTCGCCGAGGCCCGCGCGCAGCAGCGTGAAGCAGAGCCGGCGCTTGTCCTGTTCCACGACACGATAGCGCTCGGCGGCGCCGGGAGCCGACAGGTCGGGCAGCGTCCGGGTCAGCGCGCAGCTCGCGCAGAGCGGACCGGGGGCCGCGTCTTCGAGCATCCAGTTGCAGAGCGCAGCGCCGGTGCGCTGCGCACAGGCGCGGCCCTCGCGCAGCGCCAGCATGGCGAGCCGCTCGGGGCTGAAGCCGACGTCCGTGTCGCATTCGAGGCAGCGGGAGTTCTCGAAGTAGAGGCGGGCCCCACAGCAGGGGCACTCGAAACGTCGCATGAGCGTCCGGTCGTCCAAGGCCGGCCCACAGCCTACGCGATGTCGCGGCGCCGGCGCAGCGACCGCCCGCGAGCCGGAGCGACAGGGCGCCCGCGACGCGGGTTCAGCGCCCGCGGGCGAGCAGCAGCTGATGGCAGTCGAGGCAGGCGCGCTCGACGGCCAGCGTCGCCTCCCGCACCGCGGGCCAGTCGTCCGCCGCGGCCGCCGCGCGCAGGTCCGCGAGGGCGGCCTTCCACGCCTCACCCTGCCGCGCGTACATGTCCGTCGCGAGGAAGCCGTCGATGACGCCGGCGTACTGCTCGAGCCGATCGATGCGCGCCGGGACGCGCTCGAGGCGGCCGACGAGCACCGCATCGAGCAGTTCCTGCATGGCATCGGACTTGCGACGCATCATCTGGCTCTGCAGATCGGAGCCGTCCGGTCCGGCATCGCGGATCGCGGCGTGCTGATAGAGCCAGACCGCACCGGCGCCGAGCAGGAAGGCGACCACTGCGGCGGCCAGCACGTTCAACAGCGAGGAATCGTTCATCTCTGCCTCTCGAGCG
>JAZBPO010000274.1:0-3078 GCA_036351675.1 Pseudomonadales bacterium | reverse complement strand
CGCGGGCATCACTTCCGCCGCCGTCGCCTGGGTGGGGGGCGAGTACCTGATCGGCGACGATCCCACCATCGCCGGCTACTCCTGGACCTTCATGATGGCCTTCGTGCTGACCACCTCGGGCCTCATGACGCTGCTGGCCATGCGCGAACCGGAACCGCCCACGGTGCGCGTGCCGACGCCCCTGGGTCGCCGACTGAAGGAGCTCCCGGCGCTGCTCCGAGCCGATCGGGCCTTCGCGCGCTACGTGCTCGCCCGGGCCCTCGCCACCCTGGGCCGCATGGCCGCCCCCTTCTACATCCTCTTCGCGGGGCGCGAGATCGGCCTCTCGGGCACCACGCTCGCCGTGCTCACGATCGCCTTCACGCTGTCGGGAACGGTGGCCAACCTCCTCTGGGGCGCCCTTGCCGACCGGCACGGTTTCCGCCTCGCCTTCCTCGCCTCCATCGCCCTCTGGGTCGCCTCCACGCTCGGGCTCATGCTCACCTCCGGCCTCGTACCCACGACCATCGTGTTCGTGGGGCTCGGCGCCGCCTTCCAGGGCTTCCAGCACTCGGCCATGAACCTGACCCTCGAATTCGGCAGCCGCGACGACCTGCCCATGCGCATCGCGCTCGCCAACTCCGGCTCCGAACTCGCCGGCACCATCGGGCCGCTCCTCGGTGGCCTGCTCGCCGCCGCGCTCGGCTACGGCTCGGTGTTCGTGACCTCCATGGCCTTCCTGACGATCGGCGGCATCATGGTCGCCTGCTGGGTGCCCGAGCCGCGTCACGCGGCACGGCCCTGAGCGACGCATCAGTCGAACAGGGTGGGCCGGTGCGGCTCGGACGCGAAGTCGAAGGCGAGATCGAGGTGCTCGGCGATGACGCGGCCCGTCGAGAGCTCCGGCAGCTCACTGCGGTGGAAGAAGGCGGCCGCGAGGGTCTCGACGCCGCAGGGGCGGGGCCGGGCGGGCGAGGTCGGCGTCGGCCGGCACAGGAAGTAGAGCTTGTAGAACTCGCGGACGTCCGCGTCGTAGCCGTGCGAGGCCTTGTGCACGACCGCGTAGAGTCGCTCGGCGCGTACGACGAGACCCGCTTCTTCCGCGACTTCCCGTTCGACGTTCGCGGCCGCGGTGAGCCCCGTGTCCGCGAAACCGCCCGGGAGCGTCCAGCGCCCGTCGGAGCGCTCCCGGACCAGCAGCACCCGGTCGCCGTCCAGTACCGCGGCACGGACGTCCACGGGCGGCGTGGCGTAGCCGGCGGAGCGGTCCGGCAGGTGCACGGCGACCGCCTCCGCCCCGGCGCCGAGGCGCGAGGCGAGAAGCTCTGCGCACAGGGCCCGGATCTCCTCGTAGCGATCCAGATCGAAGCGCCCGCTTCCGCCTCCGCGATCCACGTCGCCGGCCGCGTAGTGCGCGCCGGTCGCCGCGAGTGCGGCGATGCGCTTGAGCCTCTCGAGGGCCGAGCGGTCCACGGGACCTCCATGTCTCGAGCTGTCGCGAAGACGCCGGCGGCACGGGCGAGGACGACCCGGCACGGCACTTCCGGTGCCGACGACGTCGCCGATGGTATCGTCCCGCCGGGCCCCACGGGAAAACGCCGCGGTCGACAGCGATGAGCGGCGGCCCCGGACGTTCGAATGCGGACGCGACGAAACCGGAAGAGAAGCACGCCATGGGTATCAGGGACATGATCGAAGCCGCAGAGGCGGTGATCGAGACGCTGGACACGGACGCGGCGATCGCCCTGCACGGGCGCGAGGACGTGCGCTTCGTCGACCTCCGCGACGTGCGCGAGCTCTGGCGCGAAGGCACGATTCCGGGCGCCGCGCACTGCCCCCGGGGCATGCTCGAGTTCTGGATCGACCCGGACAGCCCGTATCACAAGCCGCTCTTCTCCGAGCAGGGGGTGCGCTTCGTGTTCTTCTGCCAGTCCGGCTGGCGCTCGGCGCTCGCGACGCGCACCGCGCGGGAACTGGGACTCGGCGATGCCGCCCACGTCGGTGGCGGTTTCCGTGGCTGGGTCGACGCCGGCGGCCCCGTCGAGCCCGTCGAGCCGAAGGGCCGCTGAGCCGTGCCGCGCCGCGACGCCACGGGCCTGGAAGTCACCGCCGCGTCCGATGCTGCGGTGCTGGCCTGGGATGCGTTCATGGACGCCTACGCGGCCTTCCAGCCGACGATCCCGGATCACCTCAAGGCGCTGCTCGCAGCCGACGGCACCATGCCGCTGGCACACACCCTGCGCGCCGCGCTGATGATGCTCGCCGGCAAGCGGGAACTCGTACCGCTGGCGCGCACATCGGCGGCCGAGGCCGTGCGCCTGGCGGCCGGTGCGACCCGGCGCGAGGCCCTCCACGCGGAAGCCGTCGAGCGCTGGACCGGCGACGACGTGGACGCCGCGACGCGCTGCTGGGAGCTGATCCTCGCGCTCGAACCGCGCGACCTGCTCGCGCTCAAGCTCGCCCAGTTCGCGCACTTCTACGCCGGAGACACCCGTGCCATGCAGCGCTCCGTGGAGCAGGTGGCGGACGCCTGGGACGACTCCGTGCCGCGCTACGGACGCTATCTCGGCGTGCGCGCCTTCGCCCTCGAGGAGCAGGGCGAGATCGCCCGCGCCGAGCAGACGGGACGCGAGGCCGTGGGCCGGGCGCCGGACGACGCCTGGGCGATCCACGCCGTGGCTCACTGTCTCGAGACGCGCGGTGCCGCCGCCGAGGGCTGCGCCTGGCTCGACGCCACCACCGACGACTGGACCGGTGCCGGCACCATGGACGGCCATCTGCGCTGGCACCGCGCGATCTTCGCCCTCGAACACGCCGGACCCGAAGCGGTACTGGCGGATTTCGACGACGCCATCCAGATGCGGGGCAGCGAGGAGTATCTGGATCTCTGCAACGACGTCGCCCTGTTGCAGCGCCTGGAGCTGCGCGGCCTGGACGTCGGCGACCGCTGGGCGGCGATCGCCGATCGCCTGGAACTCCGCGCCCGCGATCGCATGCTGGCCTTCTGCGACGTGCACTGGGCCCTCGGCCTCGCCGCTGCCGGACGCGACGCGGCCCTGGAGTCCCTGCTGGAGGGCATGGCCGGGGCGGCCGAGGCGG
>JAZBPO010000273.1:0-10817 GCA_036351675.1 Pseudomonadales bacterium | reverse complement strand
CAGCGCATCGAAGTCCGCTTCGAGGCGTCGCTTGATCGGTGACTTCGCCTCGGCGGCCGTGCTGATGTCGAAGGGGCTGCCGCCGACGATGATGGCGCTGTAGCCGTCCAGGTCGAGCGGCGGGATGCCGTCCTGTTCGACGCGCAGGCGCCGAACGTCCGCTGCCGCGAGGCCGCCGTGACGCAGGATGGCGGCGTACTCGTCGTCAGCAGCGTCGTCCTCGGGCCGGAGTTGCAGCACCAGAGCGGGCTTCCGCTCGACCATGAATTCTGCCCGTGTCCGTCGTCGCGGCAGCCGTCCGCGTTCAGCCCGTCACCGGCTCCGTGGGCGTCAGCACACCGAACGCGGCTTCCACGACCGCCGCCGCGTCGAGACACAGATCCTCGCGCCAGCGATCGGCATAGAGCTGAACGCCGCGCGGGCGGCCGTCGGCGAGACCACAGGGCACGCAGGCCGCGGGGATGCCGAGGATGTTGCCCGGCACGATGCAGCGCAGCAGATCGAGGAGCAGCTCGACGCCGTCTTCACGGAGATCCGCGTCGTGCTCGAAGGGCAGCTGGGTCCAGGTCGGCGCCACCAGCACCTGGTGCTCGCCGAGGAACTCGGCCCAGGCGCGCATGAGGCGCGATCGCTCAGCGTGCACCATGGGCATGGGCATGGGCATGGACGCCACGTCGAAGGGCTCCTCGAGGCGGCGCAGCATGGCGACGAGTTCCGGCGAGACGGTCGCCTCCATGAGCGGGAGCATGACGCCGAGATCCTCGCCGAGCGTGCGTGCCCAGAGTTCCATGAGCCGCGGGAGCTCCGGCGGCACGGCCTCGACCACCTCCCAGCCCGCCGCTTCGAGCGCCGCGCCCGCCGCGCGGACCGCATCGCTCACGGACGGGTCCACGGGTCCACCCGGAACGTCGAGCAGCACGGCCGCCCGGCGTACGGTCGGCACGGGACCGGTGAGCGGTGCGTCCACGGAGAAGGGATCGCGCGCGTCCCGGCCTGAGAGGATGCCGTAGGCGAGCTGCACGTCGGCGACGGTGCGTGCCATGGGGCCCTCGGCGAGCATGACCTGATTGGCGACGCCGCCGTCCTGCGGCGGCATCGACATGAAGTGCGGCACGCGGCCCGTGGTGGGCTTGAGCGAGGCGACGCCACAGCAGTAGGCGGGATTGCGCAGCGAGCCGCCGATGTCGTTGCCGAGGCCGAGCGGCGACATGCCCGTCGCGAGCGCCGCGCCCTCGCCGCCGCTCGAACCGCCGGCCACGCGCGTGCGATCCCAGGGGTTCCAGGTGCGGCCGTGGAGCGGGTTCACGGTGCTCACCCGCAGACCGAACTCGGGCAGGTTGGTGCGCGCGATGGGAATCGCCCCGGCCGCGCGCATGCGTTCGACCACCGGAGCGTCGACGGCGGAGACCGCCGCGGCGAGGGCGGGGACTCCCTGCGTCGTGGCGGCGCCAGCGAGGTCGATGTTCTCCTTCACCGTGATGGGCACACCGTGCAGCGGCCCCTCCGCCGTCCGCGCGTCTGCGACATCCGCGGCCGCCAGCGCCTCCTCCGCGAGCACGCGGGTGACGGCGTTGACCACGGGATTCACCGCCTCGATGCGGTCGAGATGCGCCTGCACCACCTCGCGGCTAGAGACCTCCTTCGCGCGAATGCGCTCGGCCAGTTCCGTCGCGCCCAGGCGCCAGAGTTCGCGCTCCCCCATCCTTCCCTCCCTCTTCGGTCCGGCCACCGGCCGGGAGTTCGTGTCATCAGTCCGGCCGTGCCGTGCGCGTGCGCGCGTCGAGATAGGCCTGCTCGGACACCGCGTGCCAGGCGCGGACATCCTTCAGGTAGGCGCGATAGGCGTCGTGGATGCGTGTCGCCATGGGCGAACTCGCGGCGATCTCCGCGAGCACTTCCTCCGACAGGCGCCGCAGTTCCGCCAGCACAGGATCCGGAAAGCGTCGCAGTTCGACGCCGTGCTCGAGCAGCAGCGTCGTGAGCGAAGCGGGATTCCGCGCGGTGTACTCCACCAGCATCTCCTCGTTCATGGCCCGCGCCGCCGCCTCCACGATGGCGCGCAGATCTGCCGGCAGGCCATCCCAGGCGCCTTCGTTGACGATCAGCTCCAGGGGCGGACCCGGCTCCTGCCAACCCGGGTAGTAGTAGTAGCGGGCCACCTGATGCAGGCCGAAGGGCAGGTCGTTGTAGGGCGCAGCCCACTCCACCGCGTCGAGCACGCCGGTCTGCATGGCGTTGAAGACTGCGTCGGCCGGTAGCGAGACCGGTGCGCCACCGGCACGTTCGAGGACCTCCGCACCGAGTCCGAGCAGGCGCATGCGCAGACCCCGCAGATCCTCGACGCTGTCGATCTCGCGGTTGAACCAGCCGCCCATCTGCGTACCCGAATTGCCCGCCGGCATGGGTACCACGCCGAAGGGCGCATAGAGCTCGCGCCAGAGTTCGAGGCCGCCACCGTGATAGAGCCAGCCGTTCGCCTCCTGGGCGGTCATGCCGAAGGGCACTGCGGAGAAGAAGACCGCCTCGGGGATCTTGCCGCGCCAGTAGGAGGCCGTGCCGTGGCCGAGCTCCGCGTCACCGGCGACCACCGCATCGAAGACGTCGAAAGCGCCGACGACCTCGCCGGCCCCGCGCACCGTGACGCGCATACGGCCGCCGGACATGGCGGCGATGCGTTCGGCGAAGCGCAGGGCGCCGGTACCCGGACCCGGCAGGCCCCGCGGCACGGTCGAGAGCAGGGTCCACTCGAGCACTTCCGGCGCGCCTGCAGTCCGCGCCGAGTCGCCCTCCGGCCGCCCGTCGCTGCAGGCCGCGAACAGCGTGAGCGCGCCCGCGGCGAGCCCCGCGAGCACGCTCCGCCGCAGCTGCACTACTGCGGGTCCGTGGCGCTGCGAGCGTTCAGGTAGGCGTGCTCGGCGAGCTCGTGCCAGCCGGTCACGGCGTCCTTGTAGGCGCTGTAGGAGTCGTAGATGCGCTGCGCCATGGGAGAGCTCGAGGCCATCTCGGCGACGACCTCGTCGGAGATCTCACGCAGGCGTTGCATGACGTCGTCGGGGAAGGGACGGATGTCGACGCCGTGTTCCTCCACGAGGGTTCGGAGCGCGGCGGCGTTGCGCGAGGTGTACTCGGCGAGCATGTCCTCGTTCATGGTGCGGGAAGCGGCGCGGACGATCGCCTGCAGATCCGGCGGCAGCGCGTCCCAGGCCTCCTTGTTGATCATGGTCTCCATGACCGGGCCCGGCTCCTGCCAGCCCGGGTAGTAGTAGTAGTCGGCGATCGTGTGCAGGCCGAAGGAAAGATCGTTGTAGGGGCCGACCCACTCGGTGGCGTCGATGGTCCCGGTCTGCAACGCCGTGAACATGTCGCCACCGGGCATGGCCACGGCGACGCCGCCGGCGCGCTCGAAGACTTCACCGCCGAGACCAGGAATGCGCATGCGCAGGCCCTGGAAATCGGCGAGGGAGTCGATCTCCTTGTTGAACCAGCCACCCATCTGCACGCCGGTGTTGCCGCCGGGGAAGGGGACGAGACCGAAGGGCTCGTAGAGCTCGTGCCAGAGTTCGAGACCGCCGCCGTGATAGATCCAGCCGTTCATCTCCTGCGCCGTGAGGCCGAAGGGGACAGCCGTGAAGAACGCCGCTTCCGGGGCCTTGCCGCGCCAGTAGTAGGCGGCGCCGTGGCCCATCTCCGCCTCGGCGCCCTGCACCGCGTCGAAGACGTCGAAGGCTCCGACGAGCTCTCCGGCTCCGTAGACGCGGATGTCCAGGCGGCCGCCGGACATCTCGCGCACCTGATCGGCGAAGCGCTCGGGCCCGGTCCCGAGTCCCGGCAGGTTCTTGGGCCAGGTGGTGATCATCTTCCAGCGGAAGCTCTGCTGCGGCGCCGCCGCCGCGCCCTCGCCGCCGGTCGGTGCCGTCTCTCCGCCGCAGGCCACGAGCAGCGCCGTGAGCGCCAGGGCCGCGAAGCTCCGCAGTACCGCCATCGTCCTCTCCCCTTTGTCGATAGTCAGACGAGCAGTTCGAGGTTCACGTGGCTGAGCATGAGCCACTTGGTCCCCACCTCGTCGAAATTCACCTGTACGCGCGCCCGAGCCCCCTGCCCCTCCACGTCGAGCACCGTGCCCTCGCCGAAGGTCGGGTGACGTACCTGACTGCCGAGGGCGAGGCCCGCGTCCCGGGCCACCGCCTCTTCGACCTGCACCCCGCGCCGCGCTGCATGCTGCGTCGGGCGCGTGATCGAGGAGTTCAGGCGCACCTCCTCGAGGCGCTCCGCGGGCAGTTCACGGATGAAGCGTGAGGGTCGATTGTACGACTCCTGACCGTGCAGCCGCCGCGATTCGGCGTAGGTGAGGTAGAGCTGGCGCATGGCGCGCGTGATGCCGACGTAGCACAGCCGGCGCTCCTCCTCGAGACGCCCCGGCTCCTCGATGGACATGCGGTGGGGAAAGAGCCCCTCCTCGACGCCGGCGAGGAAAACCAGCGGGAACTCGAGGCCCTTCGCCGAATGCAGGGTCATGAGCTGCACCGCCTCGCGGCCGTCACCGGACTGCGTATCGCCGGCCTCGAGGGCCGCGAGATCGAGGAATTCCTCGAGGCGCCGGCGCTCGTCGAGGCGTTCGTCGCCGTCCTCGTCGACGGGCAGCACGAGCTCACCGGCGAACTGGCGCGCGGCCGTGACGAGCTCGTCGAGGTTCTCCTTGCGAGCGACCCCGCGCTCGCCCTTCTCGCGGCCGTGGTACTCGTAGAGGCCGGACACTTCCACGACATGCTGGGTCAGTTCAGCGAGCGTGAGCCCGTTCGTGCCCTCGTCGAGATCGTCCACCAGCTGCAGGAAGGCGCGTACGGCGTTGGCGGCGCGGCCCGAGAGCTCGCCACGCTCGAGCATGGTGATCGCGGCGCGCCACATGGAGATCTCCGCAGCGCGCGCCTCGAGGCGCAGCTGATCCAGCGTCTTCTCGCCGATGCCGCGCGGCGGTGTGTTCACGACGCGCTCGAAGGCCGCGTCGGCCTCGCGGTTGGCGATCAGACGCATGTAGCCGAGCGCGTTGCGGATCTCGGCGCGCTCGAAGAACCGCAGGCCACCGTAGATGCGGTAGGGGATGTCGAGGCGCAGCAGAGCTTCCTCGAGATTCCGGGACTGGGCGTTGGAACGATAGAGGATCGCCGCCTCGCCGGCGCCGTGACCGTCATTCAGGAACTCCTGGATCCGCTCGGCGATGAAACGCGCCTCGTCGAGCTCGTTGTAGCCGGCGTAGAGACGGATCGGATCGCCGTCGTCGCCGTCGGTCCAGAGTTCCTTCCCGAGGCGGTCGTCGTTCTTCTCGATGAGGGCGTTGGCGGCCGCGAGGATGTTGCCCGTGGAGCGGTAGTTCTGCTCGAGGCGGATCACGCGCACGTCCCGGAAGTCCTGCTGGACGCGGTGGATGTTCTCGATGCGCGCGCCGCGCCAGCCATAGATGGACTGATCGTCGTCGCCGACCACCATGATCCTGCCGTTGTCGCCGGCGAGGACGCGCAGCCAGGCGTACTGGATCGTGTTCGTGTCCTGGAACTCGTCGACGAGGAGGTGGCCGAAGCGGCGCTGGTAGTGCTCGAGGAGGGTTCGGTTCTCCAGCCAGAGCTCATGGCTGCGCAGCAGCAACTCGGCGAAGTCGATCATGCCGCCGCGCTCGCAGGCGTCCTCGTAGGCGCCGTAGACCCTGAGCATGGTGTCAGCGAAGAGATCGCCGCCTTCGACGTGCCGCGCGCGCCGGCCCTCGTCCTTCTGGCCGTTGATGAACCAGGTCGCCTGGCGCGGCGGCCAGCGTTTCTCGTCCAGATCGAGGCTCTTCATGATGCGCTTGACCAGGCGCTGCTGGTCCTCGGCATCGAGGATCTGGAAGTTCTCCGGCAGCCGCGCCTCCTGCCAGTGCTGACGCAGCAGGCGGTGGGCGATGCCGTGAAAGGTGCCGACCCACATGTGCCGGACCGGAATGTCCAGCAGCGTCTCGATGCGGCTGCGCATCTCCGAGGCGGCCTTGTTGGTGAAGGTCACTGCGAGGATGCCGTGCGGCGAGGCGCCCTCTGCCTCCACGAGCCAGGCGATGCGATGGACCAGCACGCGCGTCTTGCCGGAGCCGGCGCCCGCGAGCACGAGCAGGTTCTCCGGCGGCGCAGTGACCGCTTCACGCTGCGGATCATTGAGGCCTTCGAGGATGTGCGTGACGTCCATGGAGCTCCGGACGTGGTGTGGGGGTGGATGGGTGAACAGGGGTGCGAGCCTAGCATGGGGGCGGCTTCGTTCGGACAGGTGGGCGGGGGGCGGCCTCTGCCGTCACTTCGTACGGGGACGGAGCATCGCGGCGCCCTTCGGCGCAGCGATGGTCCATCCCCGGTGGTGGGTACCCGCGGCACGCCGCCTACGGAGCGACGCCGTCGCGATGAGTGGGGATGGACCAGGCTAAGCCCCGAAGGGGGCGAGCCTGCTCCGTCCCCGTACCGAAGGCGACGGCAGAGCCCACCCCCTCCCACCTGTCCCCGAGGAGGCAGCGGAGAAGCTCCGAACTCCCCACCTGTCAGAAGGAAGCCGCTACTCCACCGTCACCGACTTGGCCAGATTGCGCGGCTGGTCCACGTCGGTCCCGCGCAGCACGGCGACGTGATACGCGAGCAGTTGCAGCGGCACCGTGTGGATCATCGGCGCGACCCAGGGGCTCACGGGCGGGACGGGGATGACGGTCACGTCGTCCTCCTCCTTGAAGCGCACGGCCTCGTCGGCGAAGACGTAGAGCTGACCGCCGCGGGCACGCACCTCGTGCAGGTTCGACTGCAGCTTCTCGAGGAGATCGTCGTTCGGCGCCACGGCGATCACCGGCATGTCCGAGTCCACGAGCGCCAGGGGGCCGTGCTTCAGCTCTCCGGCCGGATAGCCCTCGGCGTGGATGTAACTGATTTCCTTGAGCTTGAGCGCACCCTCGAGCGCGATGGGATAGACCTCGCCGCGACCGAGGAAGAGCGCGTGATGCTTGTCGATGAAGTCCTCGGCGATGGTCTCGAGCCGATCCTCCAGGGCGAGGACGGCCTGCATGGAGGCCGGAAGGTCGTGCAGGGCCGCGACGATCTCCCGCTCCCTGGCCTCGCTCATGGTGCCGCGACGGCCGAGGAGCACGGCGAGCAGCAGCAGGTCCGTGAGCTGCGCCGTGAAGGCCTTGGTGGACGCGACGCCGATCTCGGGGCCGGCCTCGAGCATCAGCGCCAGATCCGACTCGCGGACGATGGAGCTCGTGGGGACGTTGCAGACCGTGAGCGTCGCGAGTACTTCCTTCTCCTTCGCGAGCCGCAGCGCCGCGAGCGTGTCGGCGGTCTCGCCGGACTGGGAGATGGTGACGAAGAGCGTACCCGGCAGGACAGCGGCCTCGCGGTAGCGGTACTCGCTCGCGATCTCCACGTTGCAGGGAATGCCTGCAAGGGCTTCGATCCAGTAGCGGGCGACGGCGCCGGTGTAGTACGCGGAGCCGCAGCCGACGATGGTGACCGCACGCACCGCGTCGAGGATCTCCTTCGCACGCAGGCCGAGACACTGCTCGAGCACGTGCTCCTTCGACAGGCGCCCCTCGAGCGTCTGCCTGATCACCAGGGGCTGCTGATGGATCTCCTTCAGCATGTGGTGCCGGTAGTTGCCCTTGTCCGTGTCCTCGGCGCCCATCTCCACGCGCACGGTGGCGCGGACCACGGCGAGGTCGTCCATGTTGAAGATCGACACGCCCTCGCGCGTGAGTTCCACGAGATCGCCCTCCTCCAGGAATATGAAGCGATCCGTGACGGCCCGCAGGGCCAGCACGTCGGAGGCGATGTAGTGCTCGCCGATGCCGACGCCGACCACGAGCGGCGAGCCCTTGCGCGCCGCGACCAGGCGATCGGGGGCATCACGGTGGATCACACTGAGGGAGAAGGCGCCCTCGAGCTCCTTCACGGTGTGGCGCAGGGCCTCGGCGAGATTCCCCGTGGCAGCGAAGTGGTGGTGAACGAGATGGACTACGGTCTCCGAATCGGTCTCGGAGCGGAACTCGTAGCCGAGATCCCGGAGCTTCTCGCGCAGCGCCTCGTAGTTCTCGATGATGCCGTTGTGCACGAGGGCGATGCAGTCGTGCGAGACGTGCGGATGCGCGTTCGTTTCCGAGGGCACGCCGTGCGTGGCCCAGCGCGTGTGGGCGATGCCCGTCGTGCCCGCGAGCGGTGCGGCGTCCAGGGCGGCCTCCAGCGCAGCGACCTTGCCGACGGTCTTGCGGACGGCGATGGCCGTCCCGGTACCGTCTGCGCCCGGTCCGACGACCGCCACGCCCGCGGAGTCGTAGCCTCGATACTCGAGCCGCTTGAGGCCCGTGATCAGGATATCGCTGACCGGACGGTGCGCGACTGCGCCGACGATGCCGCACATGATGACTCTCCAGTCCGTCGGGGCGCGCCCCCGGGTTCAGTCGTCGTCTGAGCGACGCAGCTTCGGCGCCTTCCAGCCCTCGATGTTGCGTTGCCGGGCCCGGCCGACCGCGAGCGTCTGGTCAGGGACCTCCCTGGTCACGGTCGAGCCGGCGCCGACGTAGGCTCCCGCGCCGAGTTCGAGCGGTGCCACCAGCGTCGAGTTCGAACCGACGAACACCCCGTCGCCGAGAGTGGTCGGATGCTTCGCCACGCCGTCGTAGTTGCAGGTGATCGTGCCGGCGCCGATGTTGCAGTCGCGACCGATCGTGGCGTCGCCCAGGTAGGCGAGGTGATTGGCCTTGCTGCCCGCGCCCATGGACGCCTTCTTGGTCTCGACGAAGTTGCCGATCTTCGTACGGGCACCGAGATCCGTACCCTCGCGCAGGCGCGCGAAGGGACCGACGTTCGCGCCTGCGCCGACGCGGGCGCCCTGGATACGCGTGAACGGCTCGATGACGGCGCCGTCCTCGATCTGCGCATCGGAGACCACGCAGTGCGCACCGACGCGCACGCCGGCGCCGAGGCGCACGGTACCCGTGAACACGCAACCGACGTCGATCTCGCAGTCGCGACCCGCTTCGAGCGTACCGCGCAGGTCGAAGCGCGCCGGATCGTGGATCGTGACGCCCGCACGCATGAGCGCTTCCGCCCGGCGCCGCTGCAGGACGCGCTCGAGACGCGCGAGCTGCACACGATCGTTGACGCCGGCCACCTCGTCGGGAGATGCCGCTGCGACGGTGTGCACGCCCACGCCGTCCGCCACCGCGAACTCGACGACGTCGGTGAGATAGAACTCCTGCTGGGCGTTGTCGGCCGAGAGCCGCGTGAGCCAGGCGTCGAGTCGCGCGCCGGGGAGCACGTAGATGCCGGAGTTGATCTCGCGGATCGCGCGCTCCTCGTCCGTGGCGTCGCGCTCTTCCACGATGCGCACGACGCCGCCCGCGCCGTCCCGGACGATCCGCCCGAGGCCCGTCGGATCGGGCATGTCCACGGTCACGATGCCGAGCGCGTCGGCGGGGACGTCGGCGAGGAGCCGCTCGAGCGTCGCGGCCTCGAGCAGGGGCACGTCACCGTAGAGCACCAGCACCCGCTCTGCGCCCGCGAGCTCGTCGGCGGCCATGCGCACGGCATGGCCGGTCCCGAGCTGCTCGGCCTGCTCGGCGAACACCAGGCCGTGCGGCGCCAGCGCGTCTCGGACCTCGTCCGCGCCGGGCGCGACGACGACGACGCAGCTCTCGGCGACGCTGCGCGCCGTGCGCACCACATGCTCGATCAACGGCTCGCCGCCGAGCGGATGCAGGATCTTGGGCAGCGCCGATTTCATGCGCGTGCCCTTGCCGGCGGCGAGCACGACCGCGACCGTGGACATCATCAGCGAGCCCCTGGGCTTCGGAAAAGAAGAGAGCGGCTCGAGAGCCGCCCTTCTTGTACCGCCTGCCCCGAAGCTTGTCACTCCGGGAGGATGGAGGTTCTCAGGAACCGCGACCCTTGCGCTGCCGGAGCACGCGCAGCTGGGCGGCTGCCTCGGCGAGCTGCGCCGCGGCGACGGAGTACTCGAACTCGGCGGCCTGGTTCTGCATGGCCTGCTCGGCCTCTTCCATGGCCTTCTGCACGGCCACCTCGTCGAGATCCTCGGCACGCACGGCGGTGTCGGCGAGCAGCGTCACCACGCCCGGCTGCACCTCGAGGAAACCGCCGGACGCGAAGATCGTCTCCTCCGTTCCGTTGTCGAGCAGCAGGCGCACGGGACCCGGCTTCACGCCGGTCAGCAGCGGAGCGTGGCCCGGCATGATGCCGAGCTCACCCATGGTGCCGGTCGCGACGACCATGGTGACGCGCCCGGAGAAGATCTCCTCCTCGGCACTCACCACGTCGCAATGGATGGTCATGGCCATGGTTCAGCGGCCTCCCTGTCGGTTGCGCCGGCTCAGAGGTTCTTCGCCTTCTCGCGGGCGTCCTCGATCGTGCCGACCATGTAGAAGGCCTGCTCCGGAAGGTCGTCGACCTAGCCGTCGAGGATGGCCTTGAAGCTGCGCACCGTGTCCTTGAGCGAGACGTACTGGCCCGGATTGCCGGTGAAGACCTCGGCCACGAAGAAGGACTGGGAGAAGAACTGCTGGATCTTCCGCGCGCGGTAGACCGTCTGCTTGTCCTCTTCCGAGAGCTCGTCCATGCCGAGGATGGCGATGATGTCCTTGAGTTCCTTGTACTTCTGCAGCACCTGCTGGCAACCGCGCGCGACCTCGTAGTGTTCCTGGCCGACGACCTGCGGATCGAGCTGGCGCGAGGTGGAATCGAGCGGGTCCACGGCGGGGTAGATGCCGAGCTCGGAGATCGCGCGGCTGAGAACCGTGGTCGCGT
>JAZBPO010000272.1:0-2030 GCA_036351675.1 Pseudomonadales bacterium | reverse complement strand
CTTCGCCGTCTCCGGCGGCTACGCCGACCTTGGTGAGCTGAACGCCCGCGGCGAGGGACAGACGATCGACCTCGAGGCGAGCGCCGACGAGGATGTGTTCGGCGAATTCACGGACACCATCGAGGCGAAGGGTTGGGTCGCCTGGGGTCACGGCCTGCTGCCCTTCGCAGGTGGGCAGGCTCAGGCCTATGTCTCGATCGGGCTCTTCCGCTGGGACCAGGATGTCTCCTTCGAAGACGAGTTCGGCCCCTTCAACGCCAGCGCCTCCGGAACAGACCCGGCCTTCGGCATCGGGCTCAACTGGTTCGTGGGCCCGAGCCGGAACGTGTCCCTGCAGGCTGGCTGGCATCGCTTCCTGAACGTCGGGGATCTCGGCAAGACGGGCCACGAGAACGATATCGACTTCTTCTCCGGCAGCTTCGTCTACCACTTCGGCGCGAACTGACCTGTGAATCCACGGGGGCGCGGTCTTGCGGACCGCGCCCTGTTTCGTGTTTCAGTCCGCCAGGGTGGACAGGTCGCCGGGATCCTCCCCGAGCGCCTCCGCGCGCAGCAGGCGCCGCACGATCTTCCCCGAGCGCGTCTTCGGCAGAGCGTCGCGAAACACGATCTCGGAGGGCTGCGCGATCGGACCGAGGTCCTCGCGCACGTGATCCTTCAGCGAGCCCACCACACCAGGGCCTGCCTCGTCGATGCCGGCCTTCATGACGACGACCGCATGGATCCGCTCGCCCTTGACTGCGTCGGGCAGGCCGATCACCGCGCTCTCGGCCACGGCGGGGTGCCTCAGGAGTGAGCCCTCGACGTCGGCCGTGCCGATGCGGTGGCCCGCCACGTTGATCACGTCGTCGGCACGGCCCAACACCGCGATGTAGCCGTCCTCGTCCTGCACGGCGACGTCGCCGGCGAAGTAGGCGCCCTCGATCTCGCTCCAGTACTCGGCGTAGCGATCGGGGTCGTTCCAGACCGTGCGCAGCATGTAGGGGAGCGGCTTCCTGATGATGAGCAGGCCGCCGGAGTTGGCCGGAACGGGCGCGCCGTGCTTGTCGACGACCGCGGCCTCGACGCCCGGCATCGGCTTGCCCACCTTGCCGAGGCGCGCCTCGAAGCTGGGCATGGTGCCGAGCACCGGACCCGCGATCTCCGTCTGCCACCAGTTGTCGACGACGAATCCGTCGGACTGGCCGACCAGGTTCTTTTGCGCCCAGGTGTGGGCCTCGGGGTTGAGCGGTTCTCCTGCACAGGCGATCAGGCGCAGGCGGGAGAGGTCGAACTTGGCGGGGGCCTCGTCCCCGTGGCTCATCCACATGCGCAGCGCGGTCGGCGCCGTGAACATCACGTTGACGCCGAAGCGCTCGCAGAGCTCCCAGGTCACGTCCGGCGAGGGATAGTCCGGCACGCCCTCGCGGCAGAGCACCGTGGCGCCGATCGAGAGGGGCCCGTAGACGATGAAGGAGTGCCCGACGATCCAGCCGATGTCCGAGGTGCTCCAGTAGATGTCCCGATCGCCGATCTGGTAGAAGGCCCGCGCGAGGTAGTTCGTTCCGACGAGATAGCCACCCGTCGCGTGCACGACGCCCTTGGGCTTCCCCGTCGTGCCCGAGGTGTAGAGGATGAAGAGCGGGTGCTCGCTGTCGACGATCGCCGGCTCGCAGTGGATCTCGCGCGCCTGCTGGACGTCGTAGAAGTCCTTCTCGCGCTCGCTCTCGAACTCGTAGGGCGCGTCCCCCGGCCGGCTGCCGCGGCGATGCACGATGACGTGATCGACGAAGACCAGATCCTTGACGGCCTCCTCGACGGTGGGCTTGAGATGAATCTCCTTGCCGCGACGGTACGTGAAGTCCGAGCAGATGACGACCTTGGCGTGCGCATCCTCGATGCGCGCCTTGAGCGCCTGCACGCCCATGCCCGCGTAGACCACGGAGTGGATGGCGCCGATGCGCGCGCAGGCGAGCATGGCGATGGCGGCCTCGGGGATCATCGGCATGTAGATGATGACGCGGTCGCCCTTGCCGACCCCCTGCGCCATG
>JAZBPO010000271.1:0-12576 GCA_036351675.1 Pseudomonadales bacterium | reverse complement strand
CAGGGCCGCGAGGCAGGCGTCCTCCCCTTCCGTGAAGGTGGTCTCGATGCCGCTGCCGGAGTAGTTCAGTACGCGCACGGCCGGCGAATGGCGCTGCGACAGGCGCTCCGCGGCGCGCGAGAGATCGAGCTTGATGACCTCCGACGGACAGGAGCCGACCAGGAACAGGGCGCGGATGTCCGGGCGCCGAGCGAGGAGCTGATCGACGACCCGATCGAGCTCGTCGTTGGCGTCGGCGAGGCCCGCGAGATCACGCTCCTCGATGATGGCGGTGCCGAAGCGCGGCTCGGCGAAGATCATGACGCCGGCCGCGGACTGCAGCAGATGCGCGCAGGTGCGCGAACCGACCACCAGGAAGAAGGCGTCCTGGATCTTGCGATGCAGCCAGACGATGCCGGTGAGGCCGCAGAAGACCTCGCGCTGGCCGCGCTCGCGCAGCACTTCGCGCGCGATGAGATCGCCTTCCGCCGCGGGGTCGCAGGTCACGGGATCACGGGCCACGGTCATGCAGGCACACCCTCGTCCATGGCCCGCTCCTCGGCCTCCGCCTGGAGACGCGCGGCGCGGAGCTTGAGCAGGAACTGGGTGGCGTTGACGACGTAGGTGGCGTAGGCCGCGAGCGCGATCCACATCTGCGTGACGGCCGGCAGACCCGCGAAGAGCGCGTAGAGATAGGCGGTGTGCAGGGCGATGACCACGAAGCTGAACACGTCCTCCCAGAAGAAGGCGGGCGCGAACAACCACTTGTCGAAGACGACCTTCTCCCAGATCGCCCCCGTCACCATGATCAGGTAGAGGATGCCGGTCTTCAGGACGATGGAGCCGGTGGCGAGACCGTAGCCCTCGCCGGTCACCATGAAGCGGACCACGAGACCGAAGGAAACGAGGAACACCAGGAACTGGGCGGGCGCCAGCACGCCCTGGACGAGGGTCCACGCCGTCTCGTCCCGACGACGCCGCTCTTCCGGTGTGTAGAGCCCTTTCCGGACGCCTGCTGCGCCCCCTTCGTGCCGTTCGGGCATCAGCCTCTCCCCGCGTTGCACAGACGGGAATATGGGCTTCAGCCAGCAGAGTGTCAACCTTGCTTTACGTCGCGCTGTCGTGACACATTTCGCGGGCG
Source organism: Pseudomonadales bacterium (assembly GCA_036351675.1). Classification (GTDB taxonomy): domain Bacteria; phylum Pseudomonadota; class Gammaproteobacteria; order Pseudomonadales; family Azotimanducaceae; genus JAZBPO01. Next base: position 11,456 of record JAZBPO010000271.1, on the reverse strand, counting down.
CCGGAGCTCGCCTTTGCGGCTCCGATCGGTAATCTTCGCGGGTCGGCAACGAGAAGAAGAACGATGGAAGAGAGCACCGCGCTCGCGGCCCGGGAAGCCCCGGCCGCTGCCCCCACCGACCGATGCAGCGCTCCCGAGGAGCGCGCCCCGGTGATCCGGACCCTCACGGAACTCGTGCTCGAGCGCCGCATGCGCGCGGCCCGGGCGCTGCTCGAGCAGCGCCTGCAGGAAGGCATACCCGTCGAGGGCGTGCTGAACGGCTATCTCGCACCCGCGGCGCGCCGTCTCGGCTCGCTCTGGGACGCGGATCGGGTCACCTTCACGGACGTCACGGTGAGCGTGGGCCGCCTCCAGGACCTGCAGCGCGAACTCGACCCGCTCCTCATGCCCTCCTGCTGGCCCCTGAATGCACCACGGGCCCTGCTCGCGACCGTTCCCGGCGATCAGCACGCCTTCGGCGTGTCCATGGCCGCGGCCCTGCTGCACAAGCGCGGCTGGCAGGTCTCGGGCGTGCCGTCGAATCGCGAGGCGGACCTGATCTCCGCTGCCCGGACCGGCTGGTTCGAGGTGATCGGCCTGTCTCTCACCTGCGATCACCACCTGGAGACCATCCACCCCCTCGTCGCGCGGTTGCGGGACGCCTCGCTGAACCGGGAGGTGCGCATCACCCTCGGCGGCCTCATCGCCATCTCACGACCCGAGGAGGTCCGTGGCCAGTGTGCCGCCGGGGACGAGGTCACGATCGTGGACAGCGTGGAAGCGCTGGCGGCGCTGGAGGAAACGCCGCCCGGAGCGAACTGAGGCCCGAAGGTCGCCCTCAGCGGTCTTCCGAGTCGGAATTCATGAGCCCGTGGCGGCGCAGTTTCACGTAGAGGCTCTGGCGCGACAGGCCCAGCATCTCGGCCGCCGAGGCACGATTGTCGCCGGTGAGCCCGAGCGCTGGCTCGATGCACAGCCGCTCGATGATGTCACTCGATTCCTTGATCACTTCCTTGAGCGGGACGCGCCCCACCAGCTCCGTCAGGTGCTGGATCGACTTCGGCGTGGCCCGCGCGAGCACCGGCTCGCCGGTGACCTGACGCTGCGCCAGATCACGGACGATGAAGCCGAAGTGATGCTCGGACCCTTCGCTGAGGGACAGGGCGCTGATCTCGACCTCCGTGTCGGCGCCGTACTCGCCGCGTGCACGGGTGACGAAGTGGCGCAGCGAACCGAACTCGCGCAGGTTCGACAGCAGCACCCTGACGTCGACGTTGGTGCGTCCGAGCCAGCGATCGACGTGCTCGCCGAGTACCTGCTCTTCCGATCCGAGCTCGAGCAACTGCAGGAAGGCCCGGTTGGCGCCGGTGATGAGGCCGGCCTCGTTGGCGACGACCACACCGTCGGGGCCGTTCTCGAGCAGTTCGAGGAGCTGACGCGCTCGCGGGCTCTCCGTCACCGGCGCCTCCACGCCGAGCGGCGTGAGACGCACGAGGAACTGCAGAGCGCCGTCGGCGTTCAGGAGCGAGGCGGACAGCGCCGCCTCGCGCGCATCGCCCGCCAGCGTCACGGTGACGCGATCGGCGCGCCCGCTGGCACGCAGCGTGGCGAGCATCTGCTCGACGGCCTCGCGATCGGCTTCGGCGACGACGTCGACGAAGCCGCGTCCGACGAGCGAGCCGTCACGAGCCTGGAGCAGGTGCTCGGCCGAAGCGTTCGCCTCGAGGATGCGCTGGTCGGACGCGTCGACGATGAGTACGCCTTCCACGGCGACCTGGAACAGCAGCCGATAGCGGGTCTCGACCTGGCGTCGACGCCAGTAGTCCTGCTCCAGCGAGCGCTGCGTCTCGACGAGGCGCTGCTGCAGCGTCGCGATACCGTCGAGATCACGACCCACGACCACCGTCGCGCCTTCCCGGCCAGCCGGGAAGCCGCAATAGAGCATGGGCCGGTCGACGCCCTCGGGCGTCGGGTGGTTGAGTTCGCGCCAGCGCGTCGGCGCCTCGCGCGACTCGCTGAGGATCTCGCGCGCCTTGGCGCGGCTCTCCGGCGTCACGCTCGCCTCGAAGCTGTGACCGCGCAGTTTCGCGAGCTTCTCGGCGCCCTCGGGCGCGTCGACGCCGAGCACGACTTCGCTCACGACTCCGTCGGCGTCGACGAGGAGCGCGACGTCCGAGGCGATCGACGCGAGCGCAGCAAGGCGCTCCGCGTCGATGTCACGGAGCCCGTCGAGGAGCGAAGCCATCCGCTTTTTCACGCCGCTGGCGGACCTCCCCACACGATCGCGGTCGATTTCCCCGGGGCGTGTGTCAAGCTTGATTGACATGTCTTATAGTCAACTATACCTTACTTTGCATGCAACGTCCCTCGGCATCTGCAGCCCTGGAGCTGCTCAAACCGGTCACCTGGTTCCCGCCGATGTGGGCCTATGGTTGCGGTGTCGTATCGGCCGGCGTCCCGACGGACGGCCGCTGGTTCTACATCGTACTGGGAGTCTTCCTCGCAGGACCGCTGGTATGCGGCACGAGTCAGGTCGTCAACGACTGGTTCGATCGCGAAGTCGACGCGATCAACGAACCTCAGCGCCCGATACCGTCGGGGCGCGCCCCGGGCCGGAGCGCCCTGCATATCGCGATCGGCTGGACGCTGCTCTCGCTCCTCGTGGCGGCGCTCCTCGGCGCGACGGTCTTCGTCGCGGCGCTCGTCGGCCTCGCCCTCGCCTGGGCCTACAGCGCCCCGCCCGCACGCCTGAAGCTGAACGGCTGGTACGGCAACACGGCCGTGGGGCTCTGCTACGAGGGTCTGCCCTGGATCACCGGCGCCGCGGTCATGGCTGCCGCCGTACCGTCGGCCGAGATCTTCCTCGTCGCCTTCCTCTACAGCGCCGGGGCCTTCGGCATCATGGTCCTGAACGACTTCAAGGCGCTCGAGGGCGACCGGCAGCTCGGCGTGCGCACGATCCCCGTGCAGCTCGGACCGGAACCGGCTGCCCGCCTCGCCTGCTGGACCATGCTCGTGCCTCAGGGCTTCGTGGTGCTCGCGCTCGCGAGCTGGTCCATGACCGTGTACGCCGCGGCCGTGACGGCCGTCATCGCCGCCCAGGTCTTCTGCATCCCCCGCCTGCTGAGCGATCCGCGCGCGAACGCGCCCTGGTACAACGCGACGGGCGTCAGCCTCTACGTCTCGGGGATGATGATCACCGCCTTCGCCCTGCGCGGTCTGCCGTGATCGGAGGAACCCGGCAATGACGAACCAAAGCGAACCACGATCCGCGACGCTCGGCTGGGGCAGCATCGTCCGCCTCGGCCTCGTACAGACCTCGCTCGGTGCTGTCGTGGTGCTCACCACATCGACGATCAATCGGGTCATGGTCGTGGAACTTGCCCTGCCGGCCATGCTGCCCGGCGCCCTCGTCGCCCTGCACTACTTCATCCAGCTCGCCCGGCCGCGGCTCGGCTACGGTTCCGACGTCGGCGGCCGCCGCACGCCCTGGATCATCGGCGGCATGGCGGTGCTGGCGCTGGGCGGCGTCGGCGCGGCGCTCGCCACCGCGACCATGGCCGAATCGGTCCTCGTCGGCAGCCTGCTGGCGACCCTCGCCTTCGTGCTCGTGGGCGTCGGCGTCGGCGCCTCGGGCACCTCGCTGCTCGTGCTGCTCGCCAAGCAGACGGCGCCGGAACGACGGCCGGCGGCAGCCACCATCACCTGGGTGATGATGATAGTCGGCTTCATCATGACTGCGGGTGTGGCCGGCGCGCTGCTCGACCCCTTCAGCATGACGCGCCTGATCGCGGTCACCGCCGGCGTCGGTGCCTGTGCCCTGCTCGTCACCACGGCCGCGGTCTGGGGCGTGGAACGCGCATCGGATCCGGCGGCGGCAGAGGAAGCGGAAGTGGACGTCGGCAGTCGCGATGCGCCCTTCTCCGCCGCGCTCCGGGAGGTCTGGTCCGAGACACGCGCCCGCCGCTTCACGATCTTCGTCTTCGCCTCGATGCTCGCCTACAGCGCTCAGGACCTGATCCTGGAGCCCTTCGCCGGCACGGTGTTCGGCTTCACGCCGGGCGAGTCGACGCAGCTCGCAGGCATCCAGAATTCCGGCGTGCTCCTCGGCATGATCGTCCTCGCGCTGCTGGGCAGCCGCATCGGCACGCTGCGCATGTGGACCGCGGGCGGCTGCGTCGCCTCCGCCTGCGCGCTCGCACTCCTCGCCTTCGGCGGCCTGCAGGGCCCCGGCTGGCCCCTCGAGGCATCGGTCTTCGCCCTCGGCGCCTCGAACGGCGTGTTCGCGGTGGCGGCGATCGGTTCGATGATGCAGCACGTCGGCGAGGGCCACGAATCCCGCGAGGGCCTCCGCATGGGTCTCTGGGGCGCCGCCCAGGCGCTCGCCTTCGCCGTCGGCGGCTTCTTCGGCACGGCCGCCATCGACGTCACGCGCTCGCTGCTGGCCGATCCGGCCTGGGCCTACGGCCTGGTGTTCGTGCTCGAGGCCACGGCCTTCGTCGTGGCAGCCGGCCTCGCGCTGTGGTCCATGGGCAGCGCGGTTCCCGCGGCGGAGGTGGCGCCGGCCGAGACATCGAAGGGAAGCAGGAACAACGAGGAACTCACGCCCGCCTGGGCGACCGGCGGCTGAACCGAACGGGCAACGGAGGGGTACCGATGGAAGCAGGACAGCAGGATATCCAGGGCTTCGACGCAGTCGTGGTCGGCGGTGGACCGGCCGGCGCGACCGCAGCACACGAGCTCGCACGCGCACGCAAGAGCGTGCTGCTCATCGATCGCCCGGGACGCATCAAGCCCTGTGGCGGCGCCATCCCACCGCGGCTGATCCGCGATTTCGACATTCCCGACGAGCTGATCGTGGCGCGGGCGAAGTCGGCGCGCATCGTCGCGCCCTCCGCGCGCGAGGTGGACATGCCCATCGACGGTGGCTACGTCGGCATGGTCGATCGCGAGGTCTTCGACGAGTGGCTGCGGGAACGGGCCCGCATGGCCGGTGCCGAACGCGCCGATGGCCGCTTCGAGCGCCTCGAGTACCTGCGCAACGGCAGCGGCGCCCTCGTCCACTACCGGGACGCGGAGTCGGGTGAGGCGCGCACGGTCCGGGCACGTGTGGTGGTCGGGGCAGATGGCGCCAACTCGAAGGTCGCCAAGCAGTGCGTCCCACGCTCGGACGAGGGGCGCTTCGTCGCCGCCTATCACGAGATCGTGCAGACGCCGGAGGATCCGGACTTCGACGGCGCGCGCTGCGACATCCACTACCGCGGTGATCTGTCCCCGGACTTCTACTCCTGGGTGTTCCCGCACGGTGACGTGATCAGCATCGGCACCGGAACGGCCGAGAAGGGCTTCCCGATCCGCCGCAGCGTCGAGAAACTGCGCGCGCAGCTCGGCCTCGAGGACGGCACCGTGCGACGCGAGGGCGCGCCGATCCCGCTCAAGCCTCTGCCGCGCTGGGAAGACGATCGCTGCGTGGTACTCGCGGGCGATGCCGCCGGCGTCGTCGCCCCCGCTTCCGGCGAGGGCATCTACTACGCCATGGTCGGCGGCCAGCACGCCGCCGCCGCCGCCGATGCATTCCTCGAGACGGGCCGCGTGAAGGAACTGCGCCGCGCGCGCCGCGCCTTCATGCGCGAGCACGGCCGCGTGTTCTGGGTCCTCGGCCTGCTGCAGAAGTTCTGGTACTCCTCGGACGGTCGGCGCGAGCGCTTCGTGACCATGTGCGACGATCCGGACGTCCAGTACCTGACCTGGACCGCCTACATGAACAAGGAACTCGTGAAGGCGAAGCCCGGTGCACACATGCGCATCTTCATGCGCGACATGCAGCACCTGCTGGGCGTCGTGAAGCCCAGCTGAGGCCCCGTGCGTCGCCGCCCGACCGCGTCAGGCGGAGCGGCGGCGCACGCGCAGGCGCAGTGCGTGGCGCGGCCGCGTCGTGAGCCGCGCCACCGGCTCGATGGCACGGTCGTCCGCGCGTTCGAAGTCGTAGCGGCGCGCCAGTCGCGCGACGATCAGGCAGCTCTCCACGGTCGCGAAGGCGGCACCGATGCAGATCCTCGGCCCGTAGCCGAAGGGAATGTAGGCACCGGATTCGATCTTCTCCTCGGACCCCGGCAGGAAGCGGCCCGCGTCGAAGCGATGCGGGTCGCGCCAGAGCGTCTCGTGGCGATGGATCGTCCAGGGCGCGATCATGATCAGCGCCCCTCTGCGGATCCGGCGATCACCGATACGTGTCCTCTCCATGGCCACCCGCGGCAGGAACGTGATCGGCGGATAGAGCCTCGCCGTCTCACGGAAGATCGCGCGCAGCACGGGGAGCTGCTTGGTCTGTTCGAAGCTGAGGGGCCCGTCCCCGACCACCTCGTCCACCTCCTCGCGAATCGCCGCGGCGAGGCCCGGCTGCTCGACCAGCAGCGCGAACAGCCAGGTCAGCACGCTCGCCGTGGTCTCGTGACCGGCCAGGAAGAACACGCCGAGCTGGTCGATGAGTTCCTCGCGCGAGAAACCCGCACCCGTCTCCGCGTCGCGCGCCGCGATCACGGCACCACAGATGTCGTCGTGGGCGACGCGACCCTCGAGCCGCGGGTCGACGAGATCGCCGAGACGGCGTCGGATGCGCGCACAGGCATCGAGCACCTCCGGCGCATGCGGCGTCTTCGCGAAGGCGCGGGCGAAGATCAGGCGCATGAGATTCACCTGGCCGATGCCGCGCTCGAAGACGTCGAAGCACTCGAACACTTCCTGCGAGGCGTCCGTCGCGAGCTCCGTCGAGAAGATGGTGCGGCAGATCACGTCCGCGGTGAGCTGACTCATGGCGAGATCGAGGGAGAAGTCGTCGCCCCTCGCGGCCGCAGCGTCGAGACGCCCTTCGAAGGCGTCCACGGCGGCAGCCATCTCCCCGAAGGCGTGGCCCACACGCATGTGCGAGAAGGCCGGGTCGATCATGGCGCGCTGGCGCCGCCAGCGTTCTCCGGAGGAGACGAACATGGCGTCGCCGATGAGCGGCTCCGTGGCGTCCACCATGAGATCACTCTTCGGAAAGATGCCCTGCTCGTCGACGAGCACCTCGCGCACCAGCGCCGGCTCGTTGACGATCACCGTCTGGCGCCGGGACCAGCCGAGGGGTCCGATCGGCATGCGGTAGGCCTCGGCGGGCAGCAGGCTCAGCAGATTCCCTTCGTCGCCGAGCGCGGTGCGCGCGAGGGCGACGACGGGAGAGAGCGGCTTCGGGCCGGGCGGGACGAAGGTCGGCAGATCAGGCGTTTTCATGGACCCAGATCATCTGATCGAAGACCGTATCCGGGCAAGATGCGATTCGCGAGAAACCGGAACGGTCGCAGCGAGCTGAACGGCGTCAGCCCGCGCCGGGCATCGCAGAAGAGGCCTGGCGACGTATTCGCGACGCAGCACGAGCAGCGACCGAAGGCACACCAACGGCGTCGCTCTGCGGCGGCCTCCGGGCTGTCCGCAGGGGCAGACGCGACGAAGCGGACGACGGCGACATGATCGACACCCTCTTCCATCTCTTCCTCTGGGGCCACATCTGCGCAGGCGCCGTGGGCATCGTGGTCTTCTGGGTGCCCATCTTCTCGCGCAAGGGCGGCCGCGATCACGTCCGTGGTGGTCGCATCTTCGCCCGCTGCATGATCGTCACGGGCAGCTTCGCGATCGGCATCAGCACCTGCACGCTCCTGGACCCGCTCGGTACCCATCCGCACTTCGACGATGCCGCCCTCGTGACCGGCATCTTCGGCTGGATGATGCTCTACCTGGCAGTGCTCACCATCAACCTCGCCTGGTACGGCCTGCTCTGCATCCGCAATCGCCGCGACCACGCCGGCAATCGGGAGTGGCGCAACGTGGCGCTGCAGTACGTGCTGCTCGTCCTCGCCGTGAACACGGCGGTGCAGGGCTGGCGGATCGATCAGGTACTGATGATGGGCATCAGCATCGTCGGCATCGCCGCGAGCATCACCAATCTGCGCTTCATCCACCGCGCGCCCTCGCGCGTGGGCTGGCAACTCGAACACGTCAAGGGTCTCGTGGGCGCGGGAATCTCCGTCTACACGGCCTTTCTGGCCTTCGGCGCGGTGCGGCTGCTCCCAGCCGCCGCCCTGTCGCCCGTGCTCTGGGCCATCCCGCTGGTCACGGGCCTCGCCATGATCCTCTGGTACTGGCGCCGGATCATCCTGCAGGACCGCGCGCTCGCCGGCCGGACGGTCGCGGCGTGAGTCTCCTCGAGAGGTGGATCGCCGACGGCACCATCGTCACGGTGGTGATGTTCGTGTTGCTCGTCGAGATCGTCGTCCTGGGCCTGCGGCGTCTGCGCACGGGGCGCGGGCTGCCCCTGCCTCAGCTCCTCGCCAACGCGGCCGCGGGCGGCAGCATCGCCCTCGCCCTGCGCAGCGCGCTCGTCGGTGAGGGCGTCTTCATGATCGGGTTCTGGCTGGTCGTGGGCGGCATCGCTCACGGCACGGACCTGACGCTGCGCCTGCTGCGCGCGGACTGATCCGAAGTCGAAGGGCTGGTTGGGGCGGGAACAGCGGCTGGGGTACTACCATCCCTCCCCCGCGCCGAGGCGCGAGGGAGGGCAGGAGATCAGTCGTCCGACGAGGCGACCAGTTCGGAGTCGGCGCCGCCATGCAGTGCCTCGAACAGCGGCGCGCCGTCCGTGGAGGTGGACTGCAGGGACGGATAGTCGTCGACCATCGGGGCGCCGTAGAGCGGCTTGTTGACGCCCTGGTGGCAGGTCGAGCAGTTGGCCTTCGGCGCATCACCCGTGGGACCGAGACGGTTGTCCGGATACACGGGCTGGAGCGGATCCAGCCAGTCGACGTTCAGGTCACGCGCCATGCGGATGCCGTACCAGGCCGTGACCCGCTGCGGCGTGCTCTGCTCCCAGCTGCCCATGGCACGGGTGTTGTGACAGAAGGTGCAGTTCACACCGAGCCCGTCCGACATGTGCATCATCAGGGAATAGGTGTTCTCCGTGGCGTGGATCGAGGCCACGTGATCCGTCGGTAGCTCGTTGTCCGAGATCACGCGGATCTCGGCGTCGTCGACGAGGAGTTCCTCGAAGGCGTCGTAGGGCAGCGACGAGTAGGCCGTCTTCTCCAGTCCCGCGACGTTCGAGTCGTTGGTCCAGCCGGCGAACTGAGCCGCCCGCTTCGGACCGGGATCCTCGAACCAGATGTACTGGGGCACGTTCATGCCACGGTGGCAGGTATAGCAGGTCACCCCGACGTTCTGGACGTGGTCGGTCCAGTTCTCGTTGATGTGCTGCGTCATCTGGAGCATGCGGCGAGACACGGTCTTCGTGTACATGCCTTCCGCGGCGAAATTGCCCGCTTCATGGCAGTAGGTGCAACCCTGCTCGGGCGCGACCCAGGCCGTCATGGCCGCCATCAGGCGGTTGAAGTTGCCGATCGAGAGATCGCCGAGAACCTCCACGTTCTCGTAGATGTCCCGCGCGTAGGGCGGCGTGTCGGGCAGGGGCGGCGTGGCCGCCTCCGGCGCGACGTTCGCCGCCTCGAGCTCGGCCTTCGTGGAGGGCAGCTGCACCTGCAGCATGCCCGTGCCCCGGTAGCCGTTCTGGGTGCTCTCCGCCGTCGGCGGCTCGCAGCCCGCGAGCGCTGCGCCCGCGAGCAGGAGGATGCCCGTTCTCAGTATCGATCCAGGAATGCTCATCACGGTGCTCCCAATGCCGGGTCGGACCCTTCGGGCATGAGCGCCGGATAGCCCGGAGCCACGCCGTGCTTGACCGCCCACAGGTACCAGTTGTCGACGACCGTGCCCGTCAGCAGGATGCCGATTCCGCCCGTGAGCGGCGTGAGCACCGCGAACCACCATGCCCAGCGATGGATGGATTCCATGGTCGCGTTGAAGCCCATGGTCCAGCGCCAGAACAGGGCCGCCCGTTCGGAAGCCGTGCCGCGATCGGTGATCTGCTCGATCTCACGCTCGCCACCGTAGCGACCGACCGCGAGCACCGTACCGCCGTGCATCGCGAACAGCAGTGCCGATCCGTAGAGGAAGGCGATGGAGAGCATGTGGAACGGATTGTAGAAGAGATTGCCGTAGCGGAGCGAGAAGGCCGCGGTCCAGTCCAGGTGCGGGAACACGCCGAAGGGCACCGCCTCGGACCAGGATCCCATGAGGATCGGGCGGATGAAGCCCAGCACCAGATAGAGCCAGATCGCGGCCGCGAAGGCCCACGCCGTGTGCGTGCCGAGGCCGAGCGCGCGCGCCCGGCTGTACATGCGCCACCACCACAGCAGGATCGAGGCCGTCAGGAAGAAGCCGGCCAGCAGCCACCAGCCACCCTCGTTCAGCGGCGGGAGCGACAGCCCGTACTCCGGCGATGGCGGCTCGAGCGCGAGCCAGAACAGCTGGCGCACGAACTGGATCGGATCCCAGTTGACGGACGCCCACATGTTCAGGCCGATGATCTCGATCGCCACGAATCCGAAGACGAGTGACGCGAGACCGGTCGCACCCAGATAGAAGGGGCCGATCTGCGCGTCACCGATCTTGCTGAGCAGCCAACTGTGCCAGCGCTGATCGCCCCGCTCCCAGATACCCGTTTCCGTGGGCACCTCGGCGGGCGGGCCTTCGACACTGATGCGCGTAAATATGTATTGGTACTCGTTCAACGCCATGGTTCAGTGCCTCCTCAGCTCCAGATGGGCAGTTCGAGCCACCAGTTCCACCACTCGGGCCAACCACGGGTCCAGAACGGTCCGCTGATGATGATGCACACGGCGCTCCAGAAGCCGGCCGACAGCGCCAGGAACAGACCCAGGCGGTGGATGCCGAGAGAACCGATCGAATAGCCGATGGTGTCGCGGTAGTACGCGTTCTCGTGTTCCGGCGCCTTCACGCGCTGACCCTTCTTCGGGTTCGTGACCGAGAGGATCAGCGAACCGTGCAGCGCGAGCGCCAGACAGGTCGTGAAGAAGAACGTGATGGCGATCATGTGCGCCGGGTTGTAGTGGAAGTGCAGGTACTGGTAGCCGACGTTCGAGACCCAGTCGAGGTGCGAGAGGATCCCGTAGGGGAAGCCATGCCCCCAGGCGCCCATGAGCAGCGGCCGGAAGACCACCAGGGTCACGTACGCGAAGACCGCGAAACCGAAGGCGATGGGTACGTGGTAGCCCATGCCCAGCTTGTTGCAGATCTCGACCTCCCTGAGCGCCCAGGAACCGAAGGCCCCGATCGCACAGATGGTGATGATCTGCCAGAGACCGCCCTCCATGAGTGGCGCGAGCGCCAACCCGTAGGACAGGTCGGGTGGTGCGATGTTGATCTGCCAGACGTTCCAGGTCGGTCCCTGGGACGCTCCGTACAGGATCAGCGCGGTTCCCACCACCGTGAAGAAGATCGTCGTGACTCCGAAGAAACCGACATAGAACGGCCCTACCCAGAAGTCGAACAGATCTCCCCCGATCAGGGTTCCGCCTCGAACGCGGTATTTCCTT
>JAZBPO010000270.1:0-12625 GCA_036351675.1 Pseudomonadales bacterium | reverse complement strand
GCAGAAAAAAGGCCGGCAAGCTTATACTTCAGGCCTGCAAAAATCAAGCGAGGCCTGGCGCCAGGTCAGCCCTGGCGCTGCTTGTGGCGCGGTTCGGCCGAGCAGATCACGCGCACGCTGCCGTTGCGACGGATGATCCGACAGTTGCGGCACATGCGGCGCACCGAAGCACGAACTTTCATGGCACTCGCTCCGTTCTCAACGGGCCCGGGTCGGCTGACCCTTGCCGTAGTTCTTCAGGTTGGATTTCTCGAGTAGCTTGGCGTACTGGCTCGACATCAGATGCGACTGGACCTGCGCCATGAAGTCCATGGAGACCACGACCACGATGAGCAGCGCCGTACCGCCGAGTCGGAAGGTGATGTCGAAGCCGACCACCAGCAGTTCGGGCAGCAGGCATACGAGCGCGATGTAGATGGAACCGAACATGGTGAGGCGCGTCGTGATGTCGTCGATGTACTTGGCCGTCTGTTGTCCGGGACGGATTCCGGGAACGTAGGCGCCCTGACGCTTGAGGTTCTCGGCGATCTCCTTCGGATTGAACATGAGCGCCGTATAGAAGAAGCAGAAGAAGATGATCCCGCCCGCGAACAGGATGATGTAGAGGAAGTTGCCCGGCGACAGCGCCAGCGACACCTCCTGCAGCCAGGTCATGTTCGGCGACTGGCCGAACCAGGTCGCGAGCGATGCCGGCGCCAGCAGCAGGGAACTCGCGAAGATGGCCGGGATGACCCCCGCCATGTTCACCTTCAGCGGCAGGTGGCTGGACTGGGCCTGATAGACCCGGCGGCCGTGCTGACGCTTGGCGTAGTTCACGGTGATCCGCCGCTGGCCACGCTCGATCCAGACGACGAGATAGACCACGCCGAAGGCCAGTGCCGCGATGCCCAGCAGCGCGATGATGTTGATGTCACCCTGGCGCGCCGCCTCGAAGCTCTGACCGATCGCCGCCGGGAAGCCGGCGACGATCCCCGCGAAGATGAGCAGGGAGATGCCATTGCCGACACCACGCTCGGTGATCTGCTCCCCGAGCCACATCATGAAGACGGCGCCCGTGACGAGGGCGGTGGTCGCGACGAAGAAGAAGGAGAAGCCCGTCTGATAGCTCAGGCCCTGGGACGCGAGGCCGACGGACATACCCCAGCCCTGCACGAGCGCGATCGCGACCGTACCGTAGCGCGTGTACTGGGTGATCTTCCGGCGTCCGGCCTCGCCCTCTTTCTTCAGCTGCTCGAGGCGCGGGTCCATGGCGGTGAGCAGATTCATGATGATCGAGGCCGTGATGTAGGGCATCACACCGAGCGCCAGGATGCTCATGCGCTCGAGGGCGCCGCCGGAGAACATGTTGAAGAGCTCGAGAATGCCGCCCTGGTTCTGGTCGAAGAGCTGGCGCAGACGTTCCGGGTCGATGCCCGGTACGGGGATGTGCGTCCCGATGCGATAGACGAGCAGCGCCATGAGCACGAACCCGAGCCGGCGCAGGAGCTCCTGCACACCGGCCTGGGCGCCTGCCAGGGACTGTTGATTCGCTGCCATCTACCGATTCCTCGCGCGAGCGGACCCTCAGGCCTCGCTCTGCGTCTCCTGCTGCGGGCGATCGCGCTTGACCTTCTTGCCGCGCGGCGCCTCGACGATCTCGGCGACGGAACCGCCGGCGGCCTCGATGGCGGCCCGGGCACCCCGGGTCACGACGACACCCTCGACCTTCACCGGGCGGTCGATCTCGCCGGAAAGGACGATGCGTGCACGCGTCTTGTCGCGGCGCACGACGTTCGCGGCCTTGAGCGTGTCGAGGGAAACGACGTCACCGTCCACCTTGGCGAGCTCGGACAGGCGCACTTCCGCCGTGAAACGGCCGATCCGGCTCTGGAAGCCGAACTTCGGGACACGCCGCTGGAGCGGCATCTGGCCGCCCTCGAAACCGGGCTTCACGCCACCGCCGGAGCGGGACTTCTGACCCTTCACGCCGCGCGTGGCGGTCTTGCCCATGCCGGAGCCGGCACCGCGACCGACGCGCTTGCCCTTCGGCTTGCTGCCCGGCGCCGGGCGCAGATCGTTGAGGCGCATGGTCACTCTCCTTCCACCCGCACCAGGTACGGGACCTTGTTGATCATGCCGCGCACGGACGGCGTGTCTTCCACCTCGACCGTATGGCCGATGCGGCGCAGACCCAGGCCGCGGACGCACGCCTGGTGGTTCTTCAGCCGGCCCGCCGTGCTGCGGATCTGGGTGACCTTGATCATCTTGTCAGCCATCTCGCGAATCTCTCTCGTGGGAACGTCGCAGGCCTGCTCAGCCGACGAGCTCCTCGACGGACTTGCCGCGCTTCGCGGCCACGGAGGCCGGCGAGCGCATGTCCTTCAGCGCCTTGAAGGTAGCCTGCACGACGTTCACCGGGTTGGTGGAGCCGTAGCACTTGGCGAGCACGTTGTGCACGCCGGCGGCCTCGAGGAGCGCCCGCATGGTGCCTCCGGCGATGACGCCCGTACCTTCCGAAGCGGGTTGCATGTAGACCTTCGAGGCGCCGTGGCGGGCGGTCGTCGCGTACTGGATCGTGGAGCCGTTGAGATCGACCTCGATCATGTTGCGACGGGCGCTCTCCATGGCCTTCTGGATGGCCGTCGGCACCTCGCGAGCCTTGCCGCGGCCGAAACCGACGCGACCGGCGCCGTCACCGACGACGGCGAGCGCGGTAAAGCCGAAGATCCGGCCGCCCTTGACCACCTTCGCGACACGATTGATCTGGACGAGCTTCTCGACCAGGCCCTCTTCGCGGACTTCATCTGCGTATGCCATTGCCTCAGAACTCCAGTCCGGCCTCGCGGGCCGCATCGGCCAGCGCCTTGACGCGGCCGTGGTACTTGTAGCCGGCGCGGTCGAAGGCGACCTCCGTCACACCGGCCTGCTTTGCACGCTCGGCGATGAGCGCTCCCACCTTCGCTGCGGCTTCCACGTTCCCCGTGGCGCCGTCGCGCAGGGCCGAATCGAGCGTCGACGCGGATGCGAGCACGCGTGCGCCATCCGGCGAGATCACCTGCGCATAGGTATGCTGCGAGGTGCGGTGCACGCAGAGGCGGTGCGCACCGAGGCGCCGCATGTGGGCGCGGCCTCGTCGGGCGCGGCGCAGCCGTGCCTGCTTCTTCTGATTCGGCTTCATCTCGTCGGTTCCTGCTGTGTCCTTGAGGGAGCCGCGCTCCACGGCTCGGGCCGCCCTGCGCGCACTCGGGTCACGTATGCGATCTGGTACTTACTTCTTCTTGGCTTCCTTGCGGCGCACGTACTCGTCGGCGTAGCGCACGCCCTTGCCCTTGTAGGGCTCCGGCGGACGGAACGCACGGATCTCGGCCGACACCTGGCCGACGGCCTGCTTGTCGATCCCCCGGATGACGATCTCCGTCTGCGAGGGCGTCTCGGCGCTGATGCCTTCCGGCAACTCGTACTCGACCGGATGGGAGAAGCCGAGGGAGAGGTTCAGCTTCTTGCCCTGGGCCTGGGCCCGGTAGCCGACGCCGACGAGCTGAAGCTTCTTCTCGAAGCCCTCCGTGACTCCGACCACCAGGTTGTTGGCGACGGCGCGCGCCGTGCCCGCCTGGGCCCAGCCGTCCTCCGCGTCGCCGGCAGGGGCGAAGGTCAGCTGACCGTCCTCGAACTTCACCTCGACGGCCGGGTTGATGGCCATGGACAGCTGCCCCTTGCCACCCTTGACCTTGAGCTCGCCCGCAGCGACGGCGACTTCGACGCCGGACGGAACGGTGATCGGATTCTTCGCGATTCTCGACATGACTGCAGGACTCTCGTCAGAAGACGGTGCAGAGCACCTCTCCACCCACACCGGCGGCGCGGGCGGCGCGATCGGTCATCACGCCCTTGTTCGTACTCACGATGGCCACGCCGAGCCCGCCGCGGACCTGCGGCACCTCCTGCTGGCCCTTGTAGTTACGCAGACCCGGCCGGCTGACGCGCTTGATCTCCTCGATGACGGGGCGTCCCTCGTGGTACTTGAGGCGCACGATCATCTCGGGCTTCACGCCCTCGGCCACCTCGAAGCCGAGGATGTAGCCCTCGTCCTCGAGCACACGGCAGATCGCCTGCTTGATCTTCGACGCCGGCATGGTGACCGTCGTCTTGCGGCGACCCTGTGCGTTGCGGATGCGCGTCAGCATGTCCGAGATGGGGTCCTGCATGCTCATGGCGTTCTCCCTTCCCTTACCAGCTGGCCTTGACCAGGCCCGGGACGTCCCCGCGCATGGCCGCTTCGCGTAGCTTGTTCCGCCCCAGACCGAACTTGCGGTACACGGCGTGGGGCCGGCCCGTGACCCGGCAGCGGCGCTGCCGGCGCACCGGCGATGCGTCGCGGGGCAGCTTCTGCAGCGCCATCTGGGCCTGCCACTTGTCGTCGTCCGATGCCTCTCGGTCGTTGATCACGGCCTTCAGGCGGGCACGCTTCTCGGCGTAGCGGGCTGCCAGCTTGGCGCGCTTGTTCTCGCGCTCGATCATGCTCTTCTTGGCCATCAGGCCTGTCCTCCAGCCTGGCGGAACGGGAAGTTGATCGCCGCGAGCAGCGCGCGCCCTTCCTCGTCGGTCTTCGCCGTGGTGGTGATGTTGATGTCCAGGCCCCGCAGGCGATCGACCTTGTCGTAGTCGATCTCCGGGAAGACGATCTGCTCGGAGAAACCCATGGAGTAGTTCCCCATGCCGTCGAAAGCCTTCGCGGACATGCCGCGGAAGTCGCGCACACGCGGGATGGCGATGTTGATCAGCCGCTCCAGGAACTCGTACATGCGCGCGCGTCGCAGCGTGACCTTGCAACCGATCGGGTAGCCGTCACGGATCTTGAAACCTGCGATGGACTTGCGGGCCACCGTGACGATCGGCTTCTGGCCCGCGATCGCCGCCATGTCCGCGACTGCGTTGTCGATCAGCTTCTTGTCGGCGACGGCTTCGCCGAGACCCATGTTCAGCGTGACCTTGACGAGACGCGGCACTTCCATGACGGAGCCGTACTGGAACTGCTCCATCAGCGCCGGGACGATCTCGCCCTTGTACTTCTGCTCGAGTAGCGTGCTCATGGCCTTCAGGACCCGATGGTCTTGCCGGTGGACTTGAAGAAGCGGACGCGCTTGCCGTCCTCCTCGCGAATGCCGACGCGATCACCGCGCGACGTCTCCGGATTCCAGATCGCGACGTTCGAGAGCTGGATCGGAGCCTCCTTCTCCTTGATGCCACCGGGTTCGTTGGCATAGGGATTCGGCTTCACGTGCTTCTTGACGATGTTGATGCCGGAAACGAGGGCGCGGCCGTCGCTCCGTACCTCGAGGACGTCACCACGCTTGCCCTTGTCGCGGCCCGCGATGACGATGACCTCGTCGTTGCGCTTGATCTTCCGCATGACGTCCTTCCTCAGAGCACTTCGGGGGCCAGCGAGACGATGCGCATGAAGTTCTCGCTGCGCAGCTCGCGGGTGACCGGGCCGAAGATCCGGGTTCCGATGGGCTGGTTGTTCTGATTCAGCAGCACCGCCGCGTTGTCGTCGAAGCGGATGATGGAGCCGTCGGGACGGCGCACGCCCTTGCGGGTGCGCACGACCACTGCGTTCACCACCTGGCCCTTCTTGACGCGGCCGCGCGGCGTGGCTTCCTTCACGGTGACCTTGATGATGTCGCCGACGCCCGCGTAGCGCCGATGCGAACCGCCGAGCACCTTGATGCACATGACGCGACGGGCACCGCTGTTGTCGGCGATGTCGAGCATCGTCTGTGTCTGGATCATCGTTCCTCTCCGTCAGGCGCCGCGCCCATCGCGGCGCCGGACCCACTGTTCCTGCTACGACCTGCCGTCAGACTCGAGCCGGCCGCTCGTCGACGCTGATCAGCATCCACGTCTTGGTCTTCGAAATCGGCGCACACTCGCGGACCGTGACCACGTCGCCGATCTCGCACTGGTTCTCGGCGTCGTGCGCATGGACCTTGGTCGAACGGCGGATGATCTTGCCGTACAGCGGGTGCTGGACCCGGCGCTCGATGCGCACCACCACGGTCTTGTCCATCTTGTTGCTGACCACCGTGCCCGAAAGGGTGCGCGGGTTCGTCTGCCGCTCCTCGGCCATCGGTGCTTCCGTCGTCGCTTCGCTCATGCCTGGGCCACCTTCTCCCGCAGCACCGTGCGCACGCGCGCGATGTCGCGGCGCGTCTCGCCGAGCAGATGGGTCTGGCCGAGCTGGCCCGTCGCCTTCTGCATACGGTGATTGAACTGTTCCTTGAGCAGCCGCAGGAGCTCCTCGCGCAGCTCGGTTTCGCTCTTGTCGCGGAGTTCGCTCGCCTTCATCACATCGCCGTCCGTTTCACGAAGGTCGTGGCGAAGGGCAGCTTCGCCGCGGCGAGGCGGAACGCGTCGCGCGCGACGTCCTCCGCCACACCTTCCATCTCGTACAGGACCCGGCCCGGCTGGATCTGGCAGACCCAGTACTCGACGGAGCCCTTGCCCTTGCCCTGGCGCACTTCCAGCGGCTTCTGGGTGATCGGCTTGTCCGGGAAGACCCGGATCCAGATCTTCCCGCCCCGCTTCACGCGACGGGTCATGGCACGACGGCCGGCCTCGATCTGACGCGCCGTGAGACGGCCGCGACCGGTGGCCTTGAGCCCGTACTCGCCGAAGCTGACGGAACTGCCACGCTCCGCCAGGCCGCGATTCCGGCCCTTCTGCATCTTGCGGAACTTGGTGCGCTTGGGCTGCAGCATTTCCCTTTACCTCTGATCCGGACGAGAGCGCGGCGTCAGCCTGCGGCCCTCTCGTCCTCCTTCTGACCGATGACCTCACCCTTGAAGATCCACCCCTTCACGCCGATGACGCCGTAGGTGGTGCGAGCTTCAGCCGTCGCGTAGTCGATGTCCGCGCGCAGTGTGTGCAGGGGGACGCGACCCTCGCGATAGGTCTCGCTGCGCGCGATGTCCGCACCACCGAGACGACCGGCCACGCGGATCCGGATGCCCTTGGCGCCGAGGCGCATGGCGCGCCGGAACTGCACACGACGCTCGAGCTGCTGCGCGACGTTCAGCGCCGCAAGGTAGGCGTCGAGTTCGGGCTTGCGGATCTCCTCGATGTTGATGTGCACGGGCACACCCATCAGCTTCGAGACCTCGCCGCGCAGACGCTCGACATCCTCGCCCTTCTTGCCGATGACGATGCCCGGCCGCGCCGTGTGGATCGTCAGCCGCGCGCTCTGGGCAGGGCGCTCGATGTCGATCCGGCTCACCGACGCGCTCGCGAGGCGCTTGCGCAGGTAGTCGCGCACTTCGAGATCGTTGTTCAGCTTGTCCGCGTAGGACTTGCTGTCCGCGTACCACGTCGAGGTGTGGTCCTTGACGATCCCGAGGCGGAAGCCGACTGGATTGACTTTCTGACCCATGCGGTCGTTCTCCCGGATCCGTTCAGTCGTCGGTGACGGCGACGGTGATGTGGCAGGTCCGCTTGAAGATGCGGTCGGCGCGGCCCTTGGCGCGCGGCTTGATGCGCTTCAGCGTCATGCCCTCGTTCACGAAGATCTGTCCGACCTTCAGCTCGTCCACGTCGGCGCCCTCGTTGTGCTCGGCGTTCGCGATCGCGGACTCGAGGACCTTGCGCACCGGAAGGGCGGCGTCCTTCGTGCTGAAGTTCAGGATGTCGAGCGCCGTCGCGACGTCCTTGCCGCGCACCTGGTCGGCCACGAGGCGGACCTTCTGCGCGGACATGCGGATGCGCTTGGCATGGGCGAAGACTTCCATCGTCGTATCCTCTACGGACCGGCGCTCAGCGCCGTGCCTTCTTGTCGGCCTGATGCCCGCGGAAGGTTCGCGTGAGGGCGAACTCGCCGAGCTTGTGGCCGACCATCTCTTCGTTGATCAGCACCGGCACGTGCTGGCGCCCGTTGTGCACGGCGATGGTCAGACCGACCATCTCCGGCAGGATCATCGAGCGGCGCGACCAGGTCTTGATCGGGCGCTTGTCGTTCGACTCGACCGCCTTCTCCACCTTCGCCATCAGGTGCAGGTCGACGAACGGTCCCTTGTGCAGTGAACGGGGCACGCTGATCTCCTTACTTACGCGAACGGCGGCGGCGCACGATCATCTTGTCCGTGCGCTTGTTCTTGCGGGTCTTGTGACCCTTCGTCGGCACGCCCCAGGGCGAGACCGGGTGGCGGCCACCCGAGGTGCGGCCTTCACCGCCGCCGTGCGGGTGATCCACCGGATTCATCACCACGCCGCGGACCGTCGGACGCACGCCACGCCAGCGCTTGGCGCCCGCCTTGCCCAGCGAGCGGAGGCTGTGCTCCGAGTTGCCGACCTCGCCGATCGTGGCGCGGCACTCGGAGAGCACGCGGCGCATCTCGCCCGACTTCAGGCGCAGCGTGGCGTAGGAGCCTTCACGCGCGACGAGCTGGGCCGAGACGCCGGCGGAGCGGGCGATCTGACCGCCCTTGCCGGGCTTGAGTTCGATGTTGTGGATGATCGTCCCTACCGGGATGTTGCGCAGCGGCAGCGCGCTCCCCGGCTTGATCGGGGCATCCACGCCCGAGCTGATCGGGTCGCCGGCCTTCACGCCCTTCGGCGCGAGGATGTAGCGACGCTCACCGTCGACATACTTGACGAGCGCGATGTGGGCGCTGCGGTTCGGATCGTACTCGAGCCGCTCGACCGCGCCCGGAACGCCATCCTTGTCCCGACGGAAGTCGATCAGCCGGTAATGCTGCTTGTGACCGCCACCGACATGCCGCGTCGAGATGCGGCCGGCGTTGTTGCGGCCGCCCGACCGCGACTGCTTCTCGAGCAGCGGCTTGTAGGGCGCACCCTTGTGCAGATCCGGCGTCTTGACGGAGACGACGAAGCGGCGACCGGGCGACGTGGGTTTTGCCTTGACGACTGGCATCTTCGCTCTACCTCGTTAGTCGACCGGCGCGAAGTCGATCGCCTGGCCCTCGGCCAGACGGACCACCGCCTTCTTCCAGTTCTTGCGACGGGAGGTGCCGCGCATGGTGCGCTTGACCTTGCCCTTCACGTTCAGCGTGTTCACGGCCAGCACCTTCACGTCGAAGAGCTGCTCGACGGCGGCCTTGATCTCGGGCTTGGTCGCGTCCGGCAGGACCTTGAACGTGTAGCTGTTGTTCAGCTCGCCTGCGACGGAGCTCTTCTCCGAAACGTGCGGGCCGAGCAGGATCTTGTAGAGACGCTCAAGGTTCATGCCGCAGCCTCCTCGGCAGGAGCACTGGCACCGAGCTGCGCCTCGAACTGCTTGAGGGCGGCGACGGTCATCAGCACCTTGTCGTGGCTGAGCAGGCTCACCGGATCCGTCGCGGCGACGTCGAGGACGTCGACGTCCTTGAGGTTCCGCGCGGACAGGTAGAGGTTCTCGTCGACCGCGTCCGTGACGATCAGGACGTTCGCGAGACCCAGCTCCGCGAGCTTCGCGACGAGCGCCTTCGTCTTCGGAGCATCGAGGGAGAACTCCTCGACCACCACGAGACGCTCCTGGCGCACGAGCTCGGAAAGGATCGAGCACATGGCGCCGCGATACATCTTGCGATTCACCTTCTGCGAGAAGTCGCGGGGCTTCGCCGCGAAGGTGGTGCCGCCCCCACGCCAGATCGGGCTCCGGATCGTGCCCGCACGAGCACGGCCCGTCCCTTTCTGCCGCCAGGGCTTCTTGCCACCGCCGGCGACTTCGGAGCGCGTCTTCTGCGCCTTCGTGCCCTGACGCGCGCCCGCCATGTAGGCGACCACGACCTGGTGCACCAGCGCCTCGTTGAACTCGCGCCCGAAGGCCGTCTCGGACACCTCGATCGCCTTGTCCGCACCCGAACCGGGTGCCGCGATGCTCAGATTCATCTGCGTTCCCTCTGCTGCCCGGATCTTCAGGCGCTGCGTGCGAACTTGACCGCCGGACGGACGACGACGTCGCCGCTGGCGGCACCGGGCACGGCGCCCTTGACGAGCAGCAATCCGCGATCGACGTCGACCCGGACCACTTCGAGATTCTGCGTGGTCACCCGCTCGGAGCCGAGGTGACCCGCCATCTTCTTGCCCTTGAACACGCGACCCGGCGTCTGGCACTGGCCGATGGAGCCCGGCGCACGGTGCGACAGCGAGTTGCCGTGCGTGGCGTCCTGCGTGCGGAAGTTCCAGCGCTTGACCGGGCCCTGGAAGCCCTTGCCCTTCGACTCGCCGCAGATGTCCACCTTCATGCCTGCCTCGAAGGCTTCGATCGGGAGGACGTCGCCGGGGCTCATGCCCTCGATCTCGGCGGCCTCGACCCGGAACTCCCACAAGCCCCGGCCCGGCTCCGTGCCGGCCTTGGCGAAATGGCCGGCGGCGGGGCGCGTCACGCGATTCGCCCTGCGCGAACCCGTGGTGATCTGCAGTGCGTCGTAACCATCCTTCTCCGCCGTGCGGATCTGGGTCACGCGGTTCGGCTCGATCTCGATCACGGTGACCGGGATCGACGCACCTTCTTCGGTGAACACGCGGGTCATGCCGACCTTGCGTCCTACGAGTCCGATGGCCATCACTCTTCGCCTCTAGCGGGGCCCTCACGCGGAGGACCTCGGACAACAAGGACGCAGACCCCCTCAGGCGGGCGGGTCTGCGCCTATGGTTCATTCACGCTGGCCGCCGATTGCGGCCCTGTTCGCACGCGGCCGGCCTCGCCGGCTCGCCGTGCTGCCGGCCCCGCACTGCGGCGCCGGCGTCGCCCGGGCGTCAGCCCAGGCTGATCTGTACGTCGACGCCAGCGGCGAGGTCGAGCTTCATGAGCGCGTCCACCGTCTTCTCGGTGGGCTCGACGATGTCCATCATCCGCTTGTGCGTGCGAATCTCGTACTGATCGCGCGCGTCCTTGTTGACGTGCGGCGAGATCAGGACGGTGTACCGCTCCTTGCGCGTCGGCAGCGGGATCGGTCCTCGGACCTGCGCGCCGGTGCGCTTGGCGGTGTCGACGATCTCCTGGGCGGACACGTCGATCAGACGGTGATCGAAGGCCTTCAGGCGAATGCGGATGCGTTGGCTCTGCACCTAGCTGTCTCCAGGATCGTCGCTTTGAAAGAACCGGCCACCTTCGTGGCAGGGGCGCGCATATTACGGTCGCACCCTGGGGATGGCAAGCGGTTTGTCGGGGCTTTTTTTCGGGGCTTCGTTCGGGCGGGTGGGAGGCGGCTGGCTGCTGCCGCGCCCTCCGAAAGGGGACGGAGCGCCGCGGCGCCCTTCGGCGCAGCGGCGGTCCATCCCCACTCATCGCTGCGGCCTCGCTTCGGAGCGTTCGTATCGCGGGGGGCCGGGCTTCGTTCGGGCGGATGGGAGGGGGCTGGCTGCTGCCGCTCCTTCGATCGGGGGACGGAGCGCCGCGGCGCCCTTCGGCGCGGCGGCGGCCCATCCCCACTCGACGCTACGGCCTCGCTTCCGACCGACGCCCGCCATACCCGGGGATGGACCATTGCTGCGCCGCAGGGCGCCGCAATGCTCCGTCCCCCTTCGGAGGGCGCGGCAGCAGACCCGCCCCTCCGAACTGCCGGAACGGAGTCCTGCTGCGACCCCGACCCGACAGCGACGCCACTTACTCGATGATCTTCGCCACGACACCCGCACCAACCGTGCGGCCACCCTCGCGAATGGCGAAACGAAGACCCTCGTCCATCGCGATCGGCGCGATCAGCTCCACCGTCATCTGCACGTTGTCGCCCGGCATCACCATCTCGACGTCCGCAGGCAGCTCGCACGTGCCCGTCACGTCCGTCGTCCGGAAGTAGAACTGCGGACGGTAGCCCTTGAAGAACGGCGTGTGGCGACCACCCTCGTCCTTGCCCAGGACGTACACCTCCGCCTCGAACTTCGTGTGCGGCGTGATCGAACCCGGCTTCGCCAGCACCTGGCCCCGCTCCACCTCGTCACGCTTCGTGCCGCGCAGCAGCACACCCACGTTCTCGCCCGCACGACCCTCGTCGAGCAGCTTCCGGAACATCTCCACACCGGTCACCGTCGTCTTCGTCGTGTCCTTGATGCCGACGATCTCGATCTCGTCGCCCACCTTCACGATCCCGCGCTCCACGCGACCCGTCACCACCGTGCCCCGACCCGAGATCGAGAACACGTCCTCGATCGGCATCAGGAACGGCTGATCCACCGCGCGCTCAGGCTCCGGAATGTACTCGTCCAGCGTCTCGACCAGCTTCATCACCGCCTGCGCGCCGATCTCCGAATCGTCACCTTCCAGCGCCTTCAGCGCCGAACCGATCACGATCGGCGTGTCGTCACCAGGGAAGTCGTACTGGTCCAGAAGCTCGCGAACCTCCATCTCGACGAGCTCGAGAAGCTCCTCGTCGTCGACCATGTCCGCCTTGTTCAGGAACACCACGATCTTCGGCACACCCACCTGACGCGACAGCAGGATGTGCTCCCGCGTCTGCGGCATCGGACCGTCCGCCGCCGAGCACACCAGAATCGCACCGTCCATCTGCGCCGCACCCGTGATCATGTTCTTCACGTAGTCCGCGTGACCCGGGCAGTCCACGTGCGCGTAGTGCCGGTTCGGAGACTCGTACTCGACGTGCGACGTCGCGATCGTGATGCCCCGCTCCCGCTCTTCCGGAGCGTTGTCGATCTG
>JAZBPO010000269.1:0-8783 GCA_036351675.1 Pseudomonadales bacterium | reverse complement strand
GCTCCATCTGTGGGCGAGCGTGGGCGCCGGGGGCTGACCGCGGCGTGCACCGGGCCGGTTGCAGCGGAGCGCGCAGCCTCACCGGTGGCGATCTTCACCGCGGCCGATCGGTGGACCGGCCGCCGTGACACGGGTCCGCTGGCGAGGGCGACGACCCGCGAGAAGCAGGACGAGCTGGCGCTCGTCGCTGCGGGCGCGAGCGGTTCCGCGCGCCATGTGCGCGGCGGTCTAGGGGTGCGCGTCCCGGGCGCGTCCGGCAAGGCGCAGGAAGTCCTCGAAGAAGCCCGGGTAGGTCTTCCGCGTGCATTCCGGATCGAGGATCGTCACGCCCGCGTCGCCGAACGCCGCGAGCGCGAAGCACATCGCCATGCGGTGATCGTCGTAGGTCGCGATGGTCGCGTCGCGAAGGCGTTGCGGCGGCGTGATGGAGAGCGCGTCGGCATGCTCGACGACCTCGGCGCCGACCTTCCTCAGCTCCGTAGCCATCGCCGCGAGGCGATCGGTCTCCTTCACCCGCCAGTTGGCGACGTTGCGGATGTGCGTCGTGCCTTCGGCGAAGAGCGCCGTGGTCGCCAGCGTCATGGCGGCGTCGGGGATGTGGTTCAGATCGACGTCCACGGCTCGCAGTGGCATCGTCGCGTCGCGTCGCGCCTCGAGCCAGTCGTGGCCGCGGATGATCGTCGCGCCCATGGCCGCGAGCACGTCGGCGAAGGCGACGTCACCCTGCATGCTCGCCGCGCCCACGCCCTCGACGCGGACCGGGCCGCCGCCGATGGCACCGGCGGCGAGAAAGTAGGACGCGGAAGAGGCGTCCCCCTCCACGGCCACGGCGCCCGGGCTGTGGTAGGCGGCGTTGGGGATCTCCAGGCGCCGGGGTTCCGGCCAGGCCACCTCGACGCCGAACAGCGCCATGCAGCGCCGCGTGATCTCGATGTAGGGGTCGGAGACGAGTTCGCCAGTGCGCTCGAGCACGACCGGGCTCGCCGCCAGCGGGGCTGCCATCATCAACGCGCTGACGAACTGGCTCGACAGGCTGCCGTCTATCTCCACCCGGCCGCCGGCAAGCCCCGTGCCCTCGATCAGCAGCGGTGGGTAGCCCTCCGTGCCCGCGTACTCGATCCGCGCACCGAGCGCGCGGAGCGCGTCGACGAGCGGGCCGATCGGCCGCTCGTGCATGCGCGGGTCTCCGCCGAGCCGATAGCGGCCCCGCCCCAGCGTCAGGGCGGCGGCGAGTGGGCGCATGGCCGTACCGGCGTTGCCGAGGTGGAGCGAGAGCTCCCCATTGCCAGGGGACCAGAGGGCTTCCGAACGACCTGCGACGACCGTGTCGGTGCCGTCGTCGCCCACGGCGATGCCGAGTGCGCCGAGCGCCTCGCGCATGCGCGCCACGTCGTCACTCGCGAGCAGGTGGCCTAGTCGCGTCTCGCCCTCGGCCATGGCCGCGAGCAGCAGCAGACGATTCGACAGGCTCTTCGAGCCCGGTACGCGCACCGTGCCCGTGAATTCGCTGATGGGATCGAGGCGGAGGTCGGTCACGCAGGCGTCGGGCAGCTCCGGAGGGCGCGTGAGTCGATCACAGGCGGGGGGCGGCGGCAAGCGCCGCCGCGCCGCCGTGCGATCCACGGCGCCCTCCCGTTCAGTGTGACTTCGTGCTCGGCGCTTCGCCGCTGCGCGCGGGGCACTCAGTCCTTCAGGCGGTGCCGGATGCGCTCGTAGGCTCCGGAGATCTCGTCGCCGAGCAGTCCCAGCGCAGCCATCACCTCCTTGGCGGAACTGGCGGCCTCCTTGCTCGCGCCCTCCAGGCGCGCCTCCAGGTGATCCCACTTCTCCTCGATTTCCTCCCACTCGTCGCGCACCTCGGCCGCGGCGAGATGCATGCGTACGCGCAGCTCGTCACGTTCCGTCCTCAGGCGACCGACGGCCTCACGAACACGGTCCTCGATGTCGTCACTCATCGGCAGATCCTCTCTCGATGTCCCGGCAGGGTCTCCGAGCGCAGTCTGACAGGCGGCACGCGAGGGAGAATTGTCCTGGATCAGCCCCGAAGCGGGCAGGGCTGCCACGATCGCGGCCGACTTCGATCCGGACGCGGCGGCGCCGATCGCCGGAACCTCGATGGCACAGGGCCCCTGATCAGCGCGGCGAGAGCTCGCGCAGGAAGCTCGCGAGGGTCGCCGAGACGTCCTCGCGGCGATCCGTCCCGGGCACCTCGAGGACGACCGCGCCGCGTGCGTTGTCGACGCTCAGGACCGCTTCCGACGCCTCCTCCGTGAGCGCGAAGAAGAAGGTGAGCGGTTGCCGGCGGCGCTGCTGCTGCAGCGCGTGACCGAGCAGGTTCTGCTGCAGGCGCAGCGTGTCGTCCTCGTTCCAGACGCCGATCAGGTTCACCTCGCCCTCGCGTGCCACCGTCCGGAATCCGTCCGAGAACCAGCGTCCGTAGAAGCTGACCACGGAAGGATGGATCGCGACGCCGAGGGTCTCCTCGAGGGGCCCGAGCAGGTCGTAGTCGTCGCGCAGCACGGGCTGCCAGTGCACGAGGCCGTTCGCATCGGGCGCGCCGATCTCGCAGGGGGAGGGCCAGGCGGGGTCGTGTTCGGTGGTCAGTGGCCCCGCGGCGCGGCAGCGCGCCACGATCGCGTCCAGGGCGAGGGCGACATCGGTATCGGGTGGAGACACTAGTCGGGCGGAGTGGCTTCCTCGGTGGGCTCATGCTCAAGCACGAAGTGCTGCCTGTACACCCGAATGGCGCCGTTCCCCTCCCCGACCAGACGCTCCGCTTCCGCGGCGAGCGCCGCCTCGCGGGCGCCTCGCGCGCGCTCGGCGAGACTCGAGGCGAGGCTCGCCGCGAGCGCCTCGCGCTCTTCCTCCGACAGCTCGGCCGCGACGTCGGCGAGGATGCGGTGGCTGTCGGCCTGGATCATGACGATCTGCTCGCGCAGCCGGGCCAGCGCCGACTCCAGGCGCTGCTTCTCGAATTCCGAGCGAGACAGCTCCTCGCGGATCTGCTCGCGGATCACGAACACCTTCTCGGTCTCCTCGAGCAGGGGCTCCGCGCGCGCGTCGATCTCGATGGCGATGTTGTCCCGCCGATCCGGCGGCAGCGTCGCCACGATCCACTGGAGTCCGCGAGAGACGTCGTCGGGTACCTCCGCGGCCACGACCGGCGGCACCGGAGCCGCCACCTCGACGGGAGGCGCCGGCGGCTCGCTGCGCAGGGTGACCGTCCGCCCGACGGCCGTGCGCGTTGCCGACGGGTCTCCCGCGTTCTCCGTTCTCTGCAGCACGACGCCCTGCAGCGTCGAGGCGTAGGCGCCGCCCGCCGTGGAGCGACCGACGATCCAGCCGAGGCCGACGAGATTCAGGGTCACGGAGACACCCAGGGCGAGCAGGAGCCAGCGTGGCGTGGCGGTCATGGCGCGTCCCCGGACGCAGGCTCGAGCAGCCCATAGGTGCTGAGCAGACCGAGTTCGACCTCCGCCGCCTGTACCGGGGCGCTCGCTGCGCGCGGCGCGGGCGCGTCGACCTGGACCACGGCGATGAGGAAGCCGATGAGTACGGGGATCGTGGCGAGCAGGGCGCCCTGCCAGAGACGCAGCCCCGGCAGCGCCGGCACCTCGCCGAGACGCCCGCGCTCCGGCGCGGCAGCGGCGATGCGCAGGGCCAGATCGTCCGCGGGCTCCGGAACGGTCCAGTCGTCGAGCGCCCCCTCGAGATCGAGCGCGCATTCCCAGTCGGCCCGGGCGTCGCGGTCCTCGCGGAGCAGCTCCAGGGCCGGTTCACGCGCATCGGCGGGCCAGCGTTCCGGCGTGGCGCCGTGGCGGTCGAGCAGTTCGCCGAAGGCATCGCGGTCCGGGGTCGTCACTGCGCCGCCTCCCTGTCGAGCATGCCGCGTGCCTGCAGGTCGCTGCGCAGGCGCCGCCGCGCGCGGGACAGCAGGGACTCGAGCGCGTTCAGGCTGAGATCCATGACGGCTGCGGCCTCCGCCTGCGGCAGGCGCTGGTAGTGGCACAGCAGGAGCGCCGTGCGCTGGCGCTCGGGAAGCGCCGAGATGGCTTCCTGCACCGTGCGGCCGCGGTCGTCGGCGAGCGCCAGCTCCTCCGGCGATGCCGCCTCCGTGTCGGCGTCTGCGGGCGTATGGCGGCCGCGGCGGCGCAGCTGATCCACGCAGGCGTTGTAGGTGCAGCGGTGGAGCCAGGTCGACAGGCGAGCCCGCGAGGCGTCGAAGCGGCCGGCCTCGCGCCAGAAGCGCAGCAGCGTCTCCTGCACGACGTCCTCGGCGTCGGCGGGCTCGCCGAGCATGCGCGTGGCGAAGCGGTGCAGGACTGGCGCGTGCCGGCGGCACAGGGCGGCGAAGGCATCGCGATCGCCGCCAGCCACGGCGCGGACCTGAAGGGCCTCGGTGCCGCGCTCGTCGGTCGCCGTGACGTTGGCGCTCGCGGTACCGAGTTTGCCGAAGCTGCCGGCGATGGCGCTCGGGGTCGCGTTCACTCCGGACTGCTCTCCCCGCGATTGATCACGATGCGCCGGTTCTCGCCGGGTGCGAGCTCCTCCAGCGCCACGAAGCCGTCGCCGTCTAGGTCGAGTTCGGTGAGATGCCGTTCCGGTGATGGCCACTCGTCGCGCGAGATCACGCCGTCCTCGTTCGCATCGAAGCTGCGGAAGGCATCGCCGGCAGCATCGAGGGCGAGTTCGATCTGCTCGGTCGGAATCCCGAGGCGGGGCACGGCCACATGCGGAGTCGTGAGGTGGCGCGGGCGGTTTTCGTACTCCTCGAGCGAGAGCATGCCGTCGCCGTCCGCATCCATGGCCGCGAACGCGATCGCATCAGCGTCAGCCGCAGCGTCGCCCTGTTCACCCAGCTCGAAGCGGAAGGCGCGGATCGTGCTCGTCTCGCGACGAACGTCGCCATCCACCTCCGCCTCGTCTGCCTCGCGCCGGCGATGCACGATGACGAAGGCGCGCTCGCCCGGTCCGCGGACACCGACGCCGGGGCCACCCTGGCGGAACTCCGCTTCCGTGATCATCCCGTCGCCGTCCGCGTCGAGGCGCGCGAAGCTGTCGTCGCCGCTGGCTCGGAGCTCCGCTAGGGCGATGCCCGCGCCTGCCAGAGCCTCACTCACGTGGACGGCCCGGTCCGATGCGGCACAGGCCGCGAGCGGGGCGAGGACCAGGAGGCCCAGGGCCCGTTGGCGATGGTGTGCATCCATGTTCTCTCCGACTGCTGCACTGTTGGGTCATTGCCTTCTACGCAGCAGCGCGCGGAATCCGTCGCCTGGCGCCGAGATCTTTCGCGAATGCTGATGCGAGCGACCCGGGTACCCGGATCGCTCTGGTGCCCCTCGCGGATCGGCAGACTCGACTCCACTTCGCGGCGCTCGTGTTGTGTCGGCCGAGCGAGGTGCCTGCGCTCACCCAGCACATGGCATCGATCACGCCGAGATGCCCTGGCGGCGGGCCCGCGAATGCGGCGACCGGCGTCTCTTAGATCGAACTGGGGAAGACGGGCATCGACTGGCTGATCGCACTGCGGTCGCTCTATCCCGACCCCGGATCATCGCTCAGCCCTCACCGGGCGGCCCCTTCAGCTCCACCACGTTGTCTTCCGGATCGCGCAGGTAGATCGACTGACCGTAGCCATCGGCGCCGTAGCGCGTGGCGGGGGCTTCGTGCACTACGCCGGCGGAGTCGAGCCAGGAAGCGATGGCATCGGCGTCGAAGGGATCGATGCGCAGGCAGAAGTGATCCATGTTGCGCCCTTCCTCGCCCGGGCCTGCGCCGCCGCCGCGACCGATGGGCCCGTCCAGGGTGACCAGGTCGACGAGGGCGCCGCCCGCGCGCAGCTGATAGAGGCCGTACTCCTCGAGCGTGCGTTCGAGCGTGCAGCCGAGCACGTCGCGGTAGAAGGTGACCATGCGGTCCACGTCCCGTACGCGCAGGACTAGGTGGTCCAGGGTGCCGATGGTGAAGGGGGCTTCGTTCATGATCGGTCCTCCCGATTCGCCCTCTCGGGTGAATCGTAGGTGATGGCCACCAGATACCACTCGATGTCGCCCTCCGGCCCCCTGATCCGGATCTCGTCTCCCTCCGACTTGCCCACGAGGGCGCGCGCGGCGGGTGAGTCGATGCTGATCCAGTGCTTCGCGGGATCGAACTCGTCGGCGCCGACGATGCGCCAGCAGGCAGTCTCTCCGGCGTCGTTCTCGAGCTCGACCCAGGCGCCGAAGTAGACCTTCGAGGTGTCCTGCGGGCGGCGATCGACGACGACGACCTCGTCGAGGCGCTTGGACAGATAGCGGATGCGTCGATCGATCTCGCGCAGCTGCTTCTTGCCGTAGATGTACTCGGCGTTCTCGGAGCGGTCGCCCATGGCGGCGGCCTCCGAGACCCTACGCGTGACGTCGGGCCGTTTCTCCTTCCACAGGTACTTCAGCTCCGCTTGCAGTGCAGCAGCTCCCTCGGCGGTGATGTAGGGGGTGCGTGCGCTCATCTTCGGTGCGTGTTCATCCAGGCGGTGGCGAAGTCGACGAGGGGGCGCTGGTCCAGCAGGCGCGTCTCGGCCTGGCCGACCGGTCCGATGCGCAGGGCGTCCCCTGCACTCTCCTCCCAGGCGGCGCCGATGGTCTCGAAGTCGTCCTCATCGTGGCGGAGTTCCGTGTAGGTGACCCAGCGCCGCTCGCCGTCGACGAGCATGGGCGAGCCCTCCTCGTGCTCGGTCTTCGACGGCCAGCTCGCCCGGTATTCGGCCAGGTGCAGGCTCGTGTCGTTGCCGTGGCCGACGCCGAGCAGCAGCACCTGGCCGCCTTCGCGGTAGAGCGCACCGATCGGTGACGCCTCGCCGAAAGCGCAGCCCGGCGCGTGGCCGCCGAGGAGTGCGTCGGTGCGCGGGCCGTGGGCGGCGAAGGATCCGTAGGGGTGGCCGCTGCGGCGCACGCCGGGCCAGCGCCGGAAGCTCTCGGCGAGCGCCCCCATCCTCCGGGTCGGCGTTCGTGCGGGGTCGAAGGCGGGCATGCCGTCGCGGATCGGCTGCTGCCAGTGCTCGGGTACGGGCGGCGCCTGCCAGCGGGACGGCTCGGTCAGGTCCGAAGTGTGCGTCGGCATCATGAGCGTGCCGTCGGGGCCGAGCGCCTCGAGCAGCGCGCCGATCACGGCCTGGGTGCCGCCGAAGACCCAGCCGACGCGGGACAGTGCCGCGTGCACGAGCAGGGTCGTGCCCGGCACCACACCCAGGGCGCGGAGATCCGCGAGCAGGCTGGCCTGCGTGATCGGTGTGGCCTCCGGCGAGAACGGTGCGCGCGCCGGGGAGGACGAGGCGGGCTGTGAGCTGTCCACGACGCTCGGTCTCGCGGTCAGTGGCCGTGACGCCTGGATGGAAGGAATGGTGTCAGCTCATGCGGGAACGTTCTCGGCCGCCAAGTGGGCCCGGCGCATACTGGCCGTCTCACGACCAACTAGCCTCCGGGCAGCGCTGGGGGCGGGAGCCTGCACGATGCAGCGACTCTACTACATCGCCGACGACGTCGAGACGACGCGTCGGGTCAGCGACACCCTGCACGCCGACGGCATCACCGATCACGACTTCCACGTGGTCTCGCGCGACGAGGCCGGCCTGTACACGCACGGCGTGCACTCCGCGAACACCTTCCAGCAGCTCGACGTTCTGCACACGGGGGAACGCTTCGCCCTCGTCGGTGCGGGCGTCGGTCTGCTCCTGATGCTGGCGCTGGCCGCGGCGGAGCCCTTCGGCTTCGTGCCGGATCTCTTCACCGGTGGCGCGATCGTGCTCGTCGGTGCCCTCTTCGGGGCGTGGGAGGGCGGCATGATCGGACTCACCCGGGAGCACTACAAACTCGCGCCCTATCACCACGAGCTCGAGGCCGGGCGCTATCTGATCATGGTCGACGTGAAGCGCGAGCATGAGGAGAGCCTCCGATCGCTCATGCGTGGCTGCTTCCCGGAAGTACGCGCTGCCGGCGAGGATTCGACCTTCGTGAATCCCTTCGTCACGCCGGAGCGCGTGTACCACCAGAACACGCACTGACTTCGGGAGGGGCTCAGGCGCCCCCGAGCAGGCCCGACAGGCCGGGGCCGAGCGGCGGACGCACGAGGCCACGCTCGGTGACGATGCCGGTCACCAGCTCGGCGGGCGTCACGTCGACGGCCGGATTGCGCACCTTCACGCCCGGCGCGGCGATCTCGACGCCCGCCAGGTGCGTGACTTCGCGCGCGTCGCGTTCTTCGATCGGCACCGCGGCGCCGGTCGCCGTGGCCGCATCGAAGGTGGAGGAGGGGCAGGCGACCCAGAAGGGGATGCCGAAGTGGTGCGCGAGCACGGCGACACCGTGGGTCCCGATCTTGTTGACGACGTCGCCGTTCGCGGTGACGCGATCGGTGCCGACCAGGACCAGGTCGATCTCACCGTTCGCCATCAGGTGCGCCGCCATGTTGTCGGTGATCAGCGTGACGTCGACGCCCGCTGCCTGCAGCTCGAAGGCGGTCAGCCGCGCCCCCTGCAGGACCGGCCGGGTCTCGTCGGCGAACACGGCGACGCGTCGGCCGAGCGCCGCCGCGGCGTAGATCGGCGCGGTCGCCGTGCCCCAGGCCGACACGGCGAGGGAACCGGCATTGCAGTGCGTGAGCACCCGGGTCCCGTCGGGCAGCAGTTCGAGGCCGTGCGCGGCGATGCCGCGACAGATGGCCAGATCCTCCCGGAGGATCGCCTCCGCTTCGCGCAGCAGTACCGCGCGCCCTGCGGCGCCGTCGCCGGGTCGCGCCGCGTGCGCGGC
>JAZBPO010000268.1:0-4238 GCA_036351675.1 Pseudomonadales bacterium | reverse complement strand
GTGACGTAGTAGATCTCGGGCACGTCGTGGCGATGGGCGTGGTAGATCGCGCGCGGCGCCAGCTCCCAGAGGCCGAAGCGGACGTCGGCGTCGTCGATCTGCCCGCCCTCGTCGCCGCCGACCAGGGTCTTCCAGCGCGCCACGGCGAAGGCGTTCACCTTCCAGGCGACAGCCTCGGCATCGAGGAAGGCGCCTGCGGTCGGCGCGTCGCCGGCGATGGCGGACGCGGCGAGCAGGAGCAGGGGGACAAAGAGGACACGCAGCATGGCACTCCCGCGACGATGACGACCTTCGAGGAGACCGAAGGTAACCCCGGCCAGGGGCGCGACGCGACGGCGTCGTCCCGTCGCCCCGGGCGCACGGCGCGGCGCGGAGCGCTGGGCAGGAGGCACGGAAAACGCTAGGAAGCTCCAACGGAAGGCGACGGGAGCGCGGCAATGGCCAGGAACGAGGTGCTCTGCGAGGGCGAGATCGACCGCGCGGTGAAACGCTACTGGCTCACGAACGGCACGATCGTCTGTGTGCTCACGGGGGTACTGATTCCGCTGATCCCGATCTACCTGATCGTGGGCAGCCTGCTCATCGATCGCTGGCTCGCGAACCTGCGCTGCACGCTGACCACCCGCCACCTCGAGATCCGCAAGGGCGTGCTGAACCGTGTGGAGTCGACCATTCCTCTCGCACGCATCACCGATCTGCAGCTGTACCAGGGCCCCCTCATGCGCCTGTTCGGCCTGCAGGGCTTCCGGGTGGAGACCGCGGGGCAGTCCTCGGGCGCCACGGGCTATCTCGTCAACATCGTCGGCCTGAAGGCGGCCGCGGATTTCCGCGAGGCCGTCCTCGACCAGCGCGACCGGCTCGAGGCACAGGCACCGGCGAACGCGCCAGAGGACGGCAGCCAGCAAGACATGATGTCGCTCGGCCGGGAGATCCGCGACGCGCTGCTGCGTATCGAGGCAGGCCTGACTCGCCGCGACTGAGCCGCTTCGCCCGACCTCAGGACGCGGTGGCGGCGACGGCGGGGGCTTCGGCGAGCGCACGCAATTGCGCGGCCAGCTCGTCGATGCCGAAGGGTTTCGACAGCAGATCCACACCCTCCGGCAGGTGCTCCTCGTTGCGGAACACGGCGTCCGAGTAGCCGGACATGAACAGGGCCGGAAAGCGCGCATCGCGCGCGCGCACGGCATTGACCACGTCCACCCCGGTCATGCCGCCGGCGAGGACCACGTCCGAGACCACGAGATCGGGGCGCTCCTCGTCGAACATGCGCAGGGCTTCCTCGCCGGTGGCGGCTGCACGCGCGGCGTAGCCGAGTCGGCCGAGCATGGAGACCACGAGTTCACGCACCGCGGTCTCGTCCTCCACCACGAGCACGGCGCGCCCGTCCCCGTGGCGCTGCGGCCGCTCCCGCATTCCGAGCGGCGCATCCGCCGGTGCCTGCGCGAAGGGGAACAGGAGATCGATCTCCGTGCCGGTACCAGCCACGCTGCGGACACGGATGCCGCCGCCGGTCTGGCGCACGAAGCCGTAGACCATGGAGAGACCGAGGCCGGTCCCCTCGCCCTGGGGCTTGGTCGTGAAGAACGGCTCGAAGACCTGATCGACGACCTCCGCGGGCATGCCCTCGCCGGTGTCCGTCACGGAGATCGAGACATAGCGACCCGGCGCCACGTCGAAGGCTGCCGCCGTGTCCGCGTCCAGGTCCACGTTCGCGGCGACGAGTCCGAGAATACCCCCGCCCTTCATGGCGTCGCGGGCATTGAGGGCGAGGTTGAGAATCGCGTTCTCGAGGAGGGAACGGTCGACGTGAGCCCCCCAGATCTCGTCGTCCACCAGCGCTTCGACGCGGATCGACTCGGGCAGCGTGCGTCGCAGCAGCCCGACCATGCCGTCGACGAGCGCACGGATGTCCAGGTACTCCGGCGCGAGGGACTGGCGCCGGGAGAAGGCGAGCAGGCTGTGCGTCAGATCGGAGGCGCGCTTCGCGGCCGCCCGGACGTGCGTGAGTTCCTCGCTCTCGATGCCGTGTTCCTCGTGCGTGAACTCGAGCAGCTCGAGGTTGCCGCTGATCACGGTCAGCAGATTGTTGAAGTCGTGCGCGACGCCGCTCGTGAGCTGCCCCACCGCCTCCATCTTGCTCGCCTGCTGCAGCGCGCGGTTCTTGTGCAGCAGCTCCTGCTGCGCGAGCGTCTGCTCCGTGATGTCGACGGCGACACCACGGTAGCCGAGGAATCGGCCGCGCAGGTCGAAGAGCGGATCCGCACGCACGAGCAGGTGCACGGGATCCCCGTGTGCGCGCGTGAACTCCACGCGCATGTCCCGTACCGGTTCCCGGTCCTGTAGCCGCGTGAGGATCGAGTCCCAGCCGGAGCCGTCGGCGAGCAGGCTGCTGTCGCTGAAGTGACGGCCCTGCGTCTCGTCACCGCGCAGACCGGTCAGGTGGGCCCAGGCACCGGACACGTGCGTGACGAGGAGATCGGCATCGAGCTCGAACAGGAGGTCCGTGCCGATGCGGTTGAAGTCGGCGAGCCGGGCCTCCACGCGCAGATGGGACTCGATGGCCGCCTGCGCCCGCTGCGCCGAGGTCTTCCGCATCCACTCGTAGGACGCTGCGAAGGCGCTGATCAGCAGATAGGCGATCGCGAAATCGTCGGCCGTGTCGTGCCAGGGCCAGGAGCGTGCCGCATCCGCCACCCCGAACCACTGCGGCTGCAGGAGCAGCAGCATGAACACGGCGAGGATGCCGAGGGACCACAGCAGCCCCTCGCCGCGCCCGAAGTAGAAGGTTCCCACGATCGGAAGCACGGCGATCCACGTGAGCGAGAAATTGCCCGCGTCCGTCACGAGCGCAACGGCGAGCGTCGCGACGGTCATGGTCATCGCGATACGCAGGGTCAGGCGTGCCATGCCCCGTCGGGAACGCAGGTAGACGAGCACCAGCGTCACGGCCAGGGCCCAGCACATGCTCGCGTGCAGGGCGCTGCTGTCGGCGCTGATGAACCCGTAGAAGATCGCTGCCGGAATGCCGCACAGCGAAGCCGTCGAGACCACGAGACGGCGGCTGCGCTCGTCGCTGTCCAGCAGCGGGTCGCGCAGGAACGGCATCGTCAGGTCGAGCGCCCTGCTCGCCCATGGGGGCGTCGAGATGGCCAACAGTGCCTTTCCTCCGCGCCATGGCAGCCCCGCCGGCGTCCCGGATTCCGCTCCGGTGCCGGCTCGTCCATGTGGAGTCGGCAGCAGCGGGCGCGGACTTGAGTCCCGGCATACGCCCCCCGGGACCGCCCTGCCCGGTACCGACGCGCTGCGGTATCGTCGTCTCTCCCGACCGCCGGAGCCGGCCGTGCAGCTGACCGTGGAACCGCTCGAGGCGGGCGCCTTCGCCCCCTTCGGCGACGTGCTCGAACCGGACGCCTGCAGGGATCGGAGATCGATCAATGCCGGCTACACGACCCGCTTCCATGATCTGTGCCGCCTCGTGCTCGACGCGGAGGGCGGGCAGCCCTGTCTCAGCATCTTCCGGACGCGGCCGCTTCCGACGCCTCTGCGGTTGACGACCCTGGAACGCCACCCGCTGTCCTCGCAGGCCTTCTATCCGCTCTCTGGACGCGGCTGGCTCGTCGTCGTGGCGCCGGCGGGCGACCTGCGGCGCGAGGCGATCCGGGCCTTCCGCGCCCGCAGCGACCAGGGCGTGAACTTCCATCCCGGCACCTGGCACCACTTCAGCCTCGCCCTCGAAGCGGAATCGGACTTCCTCGTGGTCGACCGCAGCGGCGGCGCGCCGGACTGTGACGAGGTGGAGCTCGCGGAACCGATCGAGATCGCTCCGTGACCGGCGACCGACTCCCGTCCTTTCTCGTCCGCTACACGGACTCGGGGTTCACCGATCCACACGAGGTGGCGCGCCCTGATCCGCCGGAGGACCGCCGGGGCCAGTTCACGCACATGGGCGCTCGCTTCTGGGGCTTCGAGACCGCGCGACACCGCGGCCACGAGGTCGTCGGGGAGGCGATCCGCTTCGACGACGATGCGCACCACGAACTCGTCCTTCGCCTCCATGCCCCGGCGACGGTGACGGCGATCGCCGTCGCGACCACCTTCTTCACCGGCAATCAGGTACGCGCCATCGCCGTGGACCTCCGCGAAGAGGATGGCCCATGGCGGGAGGTGTCGGCGCGGACGCCGCTCGAGCCCGACCGCGAGCACGCGTTCGAGCTGCCCGCGACCCACGCGATCGAGTG
>JAZBPO010000267.1:0-8013 GCA_036351675.1 Pseudomonadales bacterium | reverse complement strand
GGCCGAGGGCCGGGTCGACGTCGAGCTCACCTGCGTCGCGGCCCGCGACCGGTCACGGGCGGAGGCCTTCGCCGCGGAACACGGCGTCGGCGCCATGCTCGCGGACTACACGGCGGTCGTCGATGCCGACGTCGACGCCATCTACGTACCTCTGCCCATCAGCCTCCACGAGCCGTGGACGCTCGCGGCCCTCGCCGCCGGCAAGCACGTACTCTGCGAGAAGGCGCTCGCGAGCAACGCCGCCGAGGCCCGGCGCATGGCCGACGCCGCCCGCGCCGCGGACCGCGTCCTCATGGAGGCCTTCCACTACCGCTATCACCCACTGTTCGGACGCGTGATCGAACTCGTCGCGAACGGCGCCATCGGCGAGCTGCGACGCCTGGAAGCGGTGTTCTGCGTCCCGCACGTCCACCCGGGCGACATCCGCCTCGACTACGCCACCGGCGGTGGTGCCCTGATGGATCTCGGCTGCTACTGCGTGCACTGGCTCCGGCACGTCACCGGACGGGAGCCGAGGGTGCTCGGCGCCGAGGCGACGCTGGGACCTCCGGCGGTCGACGTCACCATGACCGCGGAGCTGGCCTTTCCCGGTCTCGCCGGGATCGACGCCTCCGGACACATCCGCTGTTCGCTGGCTCCGGACGAGCCCATGCAGGCGCGCCTCATGATCGAGGGCGACGCCGGCACACTCGCCGTGACGAACCCGCTCGCGCCGCAGATGGGGCACGAGCTGCTGCTGGCGAACGCGGATGGCGAGCTGCGCGAGCAGATCGACCGGACGCCCACCTACACCTATCAGCTCGAAGCCTTCGCGGCCGCCGTGCGCGGTGCGCGCACGAACCTGACGGACGGCGAGGACGCCGTCCGCAACATGGAGACCATCGACGCCATCTACGCAGCGGCGGGACTGCCACTGCGAGGGACGTGACCCTGCTTCAGGGTGCCGCGGGGCGCGTCACGCTGATCGTGAAGGCGAACTCGCGCCCGTCCACGTCGACCGAGAAGCCACTCTCGCCCGGGGTACCGAAGGCGAACTCCGTCGCGAGCGTCTCGCCGGCGACGTAGTCCCGATGCGTCTCGAGCGCCGCCCGCAGATCGTCGTCGCAGCGGAACGTCACCCCGATACGATCGGCGACATTGAGATCGCTCTCCTTGCGCGCACGCTGGATGCGGTTGACCACTTCGCGTGCGAGGCCCTCGGCAGCGAGTTCCGGCGTCACTTCGAGGTCCATGTCGATGCTCACGAAGCGGTTCGAGAGCGCCTCCGTTCCTTCCTGCGCCTCACGCAGCACCTCGACGTCGTCGGCATCGAAGACCTCACCGTCCAGTTCGAGCGTGCCGTTCGCGACGAAGGCCTCGAGCGCCTCGGCGTCGAGGGCCGAGATCAGGCCCTGGAAGTGCTTCATGCGCTTGCCGAGTCGCCTGCCCAGACGCTTGAAGTTCGGCCGTGCATAGAGACGGATGAAGGACGCCTCGTCCGTGGAGTACTCCACGTGCTTCACGTTGAGCTCGCCCGCGATGTAGCCCTCCAGCCCGCGGATCTCCTCGAGCAGTGCCGCATCGCGATGGATCACCGTGAGTCGCGACAGCGGCTGACGGATGCCGACCTTGTGCTCCTCGCGCTTCTGGCGACCGAGCAGGATGACCTGGTTCATGCGATCCACGGCCGTCTCCAGCACCGCGTCCTCGCGCGCCGCGTCGGGCAGCGGATAGCTGCACAGGTGCACGGACTCGGGCAGCGAGGCGTCCTCGCTGCCGCCGAGCGCGCGCAGGCGCCGATAGAGCGTCTCGGAGAGGAAGGGCGCGAAGGGCGCCATGGTCTGCGCCAGCTCGAGCAGGCAGGTGTAGAGCGTCGAGTAGGCCGCGCGCTTGTCCGCGCTGTCCTCCTGGCCCCAGAACCGTGCGCGATTGAGGCGGATGTAGGTGTTCGTCAACTCCTCGATGAATTCGAACAGCCGCGGCACGACGTTGTACAGGCGATAGGCTTCCATCTCCCGCGCCACGGTCTGCTTCAGCGTCTGCAGGCGCGAGAGGATCCAGCGGTCGAGGACGTTGCGGGCCTCCGTGAGGCCATCGCCCGGGTTCCAGCCGTCGATCTCCGCGTAGGTCGCGAGGAAATTGAAGGCGTTGTACCAGGGCAGCAGCGCGCGACGCGTCATGTCGCGCACGCCCGCATCCGCGAAGCGCTGCTCCTCGGCCTTCACCAGGCCGGAGTTGATCAGGTACAGGCGCAGCGCGTCGGCCCCGTACTCGGCCATGATCAGGTCGGGCGCCGTGAAATTCTGCTTCGACTTCGACATCTTCGACCCGTCCTCGGCGAGGACGAGCCCGTTGACGATGACGTTGCGGAACGCCGGCGCGTCGTAGAGCGCCGCACCGAGCACGACCAGCGAATAGAACCAGCCCCGGGTCTGATCGAGGCCCTCGGCGATGAACTCCGCCGGGAAGCCCGCCTCGAACACCTCACGGTTCTCGAAGGGATAGTGCAGCTGGGCGTAGGGCATGGAGCCCGACTCGAACCAGCAGTCGAGCACCTCCGGCACGCGGCGGAAGGTGCCCGGTTCGCCCTCGACGGTGAAGTCGAGGGCATCGACGTGTTCACGGTGCAGGTCCTCGACGCGCACGCCGGTGTACTGCTCGAGCTCGTCGATGGAGCCGATGCAGCGCACCTCGCCGGTCTCGTCGTTCACCCACAGCGGCAGGGGTGTACCCCAGACGCGCGTGCGCGAGATGGCCCAGTCCCGGGCGCCCTCCAGCCACTTGCCGAAGCGACCCTCCCGCATGTGGTCGGGGACCCAGTTGATCTGCGCGTTGGCCGCCAGCAGGCGCTCGCGCAGCTGCTCCGCCCGGACGTACCAGCTCGGCACGGCGCGATAGATGAGCGGCGTGTCCGAGCGGTAGCAGAACGGATAGCTGTGGACGATGACGTCCTGCTCGTAGAGTGAACCGTCGTCCTTCAGATGGCGGATGATGTCGCGGTCCGCCTCCTTCACGTGCTGGCCGGCGAAGTCCGGCACCTCTTCCGTGAACAGGCCCTCCAGGGTCACGGGCATGGCGAAGGCGTCGATGCCCGCCTTGCGGAACGCCTCGTAGTCGTCCTCGCCGAAGGCCGGCGCCTGATGGACCAGGCCCGTACCGTCCTCGGCGGTCACGTAGTCCCCCGTGATCACCACGAAGGCGCCCTGCTCCGCCTGGTCGGCGAAGTAGGGGAACAGCGGACGGTAGCGGCGGCCCTCGAGCTCGACGCCCTTCAGGGAGCCGAGCACCTCGAGGTCGTGGCGCTTGCCGTAGT
Source organism: Pseudomonadales bacterium (assembly GCA_036351675.1). Taxonomy (GTDB): domain Bacteria; phylum Pseudomonadota; class Gammaproteobacteria; order Pseudomonadales; family Azotimanducaceae; genus JAZBPO01. The sequence goes on along the minus strand of JAZBPO010000267.1, from coordinate 4,721 downwards.
GCTCGAGCCGGTCCGCGGCCAGATACAGGACGAGATCGCGCTGCGCATCGCGGACCTTCAGGTATTCGAGGTCCGGGCCGACACATACGGCGAGGTTGGACGGAAGGGTCCAGGGCGTCGTCGTCCAGATCGCGAGATGGGCGTCCTCGTCCTCGAGGCGCAGGAGCACGGTGATCGCCGGGTCCTGCACCTCCTGGTAGTTGAGGTTCGCCTCGAAGTTGGACAGCCCCGTGCCGAGCGCGGTGGAGACCGGGACGATCTTCTGGCCGCGGTAGACCAGGCCCTTTTCCCAGAGCTGCTTCACGACCCACCAGACCGACTCCATGAAGTCCGGGTCCATGGTCTTGTAGTCGTGATCGAAGTCGACCCAGCGGCCGAGGCGCGTGATCGTCTCGCGCCACTGGCTCGTGTAGCGCTGGACGATCGCGCGGCAGGCGTCGTTGTAGCCGGCCACGCCGAGCGCCTCGACGACGTCGTGCGCGTTCATGCCCTCGGCGGCGAACTGCTTGTTGATCTCCTGCTCGATGGGGAGACCGTGGCAGTCCCAGCCGAAACGGCGGCTGACATAGCGCCCCTTCATGGTGAAGTAGCGCGGAATGATGTCCTTGATCGTCGAGGCGACGAGGTGTCCGTGGTGAGGCAGGCCCGTCGCGAAGGGCGGGCCGTCGTAGAAGATGTAGGGCTGTCCATCGCGGGTGGCCTCGAGCGAGCGCTCGAAGATGCGCTCGCGCCGCCAGAACTCGAGCACCTCGAGTTCGGCGGAGACGAAGCTGAAGGCCTCGCTCCCCGAAGCGACGGCGGGCGCGGAGGATTCCGATGCGGACACGGACACGACTCCCGACAGAACGTTGGGTCAGAGGGCCGCGCAGTCTACCGCGCGCCCCGCGGGGCCCCAAGGCCGCGGGGTACGGGACGCCCCGGGGGCCGTGCCGCGCCCGCTATACTGGCGTGCCCCCCATGACGGGAGGCAGCGCTTGAACGGCGCCGACGCAGCAGCGCGGCGCGCCGCCGGAGGCGGACGCGGCGCCCTGGTCCTGGTGGCGCTCGCCGGCGTCACCGCGACCCTCGTGGTCGCCGCCCTGTTTCATGCCGCCGAGGCGCAGGAGCAGGCGCGACGTCGCGACGAGACCGTGTTCGCCGTGCGCAGTCTGTTGCAGGGCGACCTGCTGCGCGTCACGACGCTCGTCGGCGGTTTCGCGGCCTGGGTCGAGGAAACGGGGTTCGACGACCCCATGGCCTTCGAGGCCTACTATCTGCGCGCGACGCGCTATCTGGACGGTACGCCCTGGCAGGCCGTGGCGGCCGTGGAGGTCCTGCCCCGTTCGCAGCTGCGCGCGCGCCTCGCGGAGGTGGACGAACGCCGCATCCTCTACGACGCCGCGCGTTATCCGCGCCTCGAGGTGTTCCCGCTCTCGCCGGCGGCGCTGGCCGCGCCGACGCTCATGGTCGAGCCCCGGTCCCGCCGCAGCCGCGTCTTCGGCTTCGACATCGCCTCGGATCCGATCCGTCTCGAACATGCCCTGGAAGCGCTGGAGACGGGCCGCCCGGTACTGACGCCGCCGCTGGTCCTGTCCCAGGATACGGACACTCCGGACGCGGGCCGGCGCCGCGGCGTACTCCTGCTCGCACCGGTCCGCCGCGCCCGGGAGCGGCGGGAAGATCAGCGCGGCGTGGTCGCGATCAGCTTCGTCCCCGAGCTTCTGGTGGCCGACGCGATCCGTCGCGCCTCAGGCCAGCCGCTCGACTGGCAGCTCTCCATCGAGGCGGCGACGCGGGACGAGACGGAGCAGGCGCAGCGGGTCCAGGTCGTGGCCGTCACCTCGCAGCTGCTGCACGTGCAGGTGCTCGGTCAGTCCTGGAACGTGGAGCTCGCGTTTCCGGAGGACCCTTCGCCGCTCACTTCCGACACTTCCCTCGTGGTCCTGCTAGGCCTCGTCGCGACCGCGTTCGCGCTCGCCCTGACGTACCGCAAGACAGGCGAACGCGAACGTCTGCGGGCGGCGCTGGAGGAACGGACCCGGGAGCTGGAGCAGACCCAGGAGGCCATCGCCGATGCACACCGCATCGACGCGCTCGGTCGGCTTACCGGAGGCGTCGCTCACGACTTCAACAACCTCCTCGGCGTGATCGCCGGCAACCTCGATCTGCTCCGCGACACGCTCGTCACCGCCCCGTCGCCGGAGGAGCGGGAAGGCCTGCTCGAATTCATCGACGACGCGTCCCGCGCCACGGATCGCGGCGCGCGCCTGACACAGAAGCTGCTGACCCTCTCGCGCCAGGCGGCGCTGCATCCGGAAGCACTCGACCTCGACGACGTCGTGCGCGAGATGGCCGGCGTGCTCAGGCGCACGCTGCCGGCGACGCTGGAGATCTCCACGCGGCTCGCCGGTGATCTGCCCCAGCTGCGCGCGGACCGCGTTCAGCTGGAGTCGGCACTGCTGAATCTCGCCATCAACGCCCGCGACGCCATGCCCGAGGGCGGACGTCTGACGCTGGCGACGAGCCTCGTGCCGGCCCCGGACGACGCGGAGGGCGAGGCGCGACCCTGGGTGGAGCTGTCCGTGACGGACACGGGTACCGGGATGCCGCCGGAGGTGGCACGCCGCGCCCTCGATCCCTTCTTCACCACCAAGGACGTCGGCCGCGGCACGGGACTCGGCCTGTCGATCGTCGCGGGCTTCGTCGCCCAGTCCGGCGGCGAGGTGAAGGTCGACAGCGTCGAGGGCCAGGGCACGAGCATCCGCCTGCGTTTCCCGGCGGAGACGACGCAGACGGCGGCGCTCCCGGACGACGGGGCGCAGGCCTGGACGCCGGTCGCGCGCGAGGGCGAGGTCGTCGTGGTGGTGGAGGACAACGCGGAACTGCGCCTCGTCCTCGATCGCCAGCTCCGCGCCCTCGGCTACGAGGTCCGCGGTGCCGAAGACGGCCGCCGGGGCCTGGATCTCGTCACCCGGACGCAGCGCGTGGACCTGGTGCTGTCCGACTGCGTGCTGCCCGGCGACGTGGACGGCTTCGCCCTCGCACGGACACTCGCCGCGCGCCGCCCGCAGCTCCCGGTGCTGCTCATGTCCGGCTATGCGGAACCGCCGGCGCCGGAACAGGACCCATCCGCCGCGGCGCAGATCCGTCTGACCAAGCCCATCGCGCGGGCGGAGCTTGCGCAGGCGATCCGCGCCGCCATCGACCGGCGCGCTCACTGACGCTCCGGCAGACGCCTAGTCGACGCTGAACTCCGGGGCGAGACCGCAGCGGAGCAGACGCGACTGGAACACCGCGCCGATCACCACCTCGTCACGCCAGGGCGCGGCGACGCTGCCGCCCGACAGCAGGCTGCCGTCGTCCATCAGAACGCGCTCGGCGACGGCGCCGCCCTCCGTTCGACGCATGCGGATCACCTCGGTCGCCGAGCGCGCCGACGGGTCGCCGGCATGATCGGCGAATTCCAGCAGGCGCGGATGGCCGGCGACCCAGATGCTGCCGTCGGCGGCCACCGTCAGGTTGTCGACGCCGGAGTCGAGGTCCACCAGCAGATGCGCCTGCGCGCGACCGGAGACCGGTTCGCGGTCGTGGAAGGTGACGCCGCGACGGAAGACCTCCGCGACGACGAGTTCCGCGCCGCCCCGCGCCAACGCAACGCCGTTCGCGTAGGAGAGGCCCTCGATCACTTCCTCGAAGCGCTCGCCGTCGAAGTACAGGACGTTCGCGAGATCGAGACCGAGCAGGTCCTCCATGGTCCGCGCGAGCCCCCCGGACGTGCCGTGGTCGTTGCTGACGTAGAAGCGCCCGGCATCCACGGCGGCGACGTCGTTCGGGGAGACGAGGGCGGCCCCGGCGACCGTCACCAGGTGGCGGGCGCGCCAGCCGTCCGCACCGGCCTCGAGCACGAAGCCCTCGACCGTATGGCGTTCGCCCGGATGATTCACGACCCAGACGAAGAGTCCCGCGTCGCTGCGGACGAGCGACAGACCGTGCGGCCGGAAGCGCGCGGGACCGTCACGGGCGACTCGCACCAGCTCCGCGTCGGGCGCCGCGAGCGCCCAGCTCCAGAGGTCGCCTTCGGCGCCGGGCAGGCGCCGATCGAGGGCGGAGACGAAGAGCGTGTCCGTCGCCGTGTCGACCTCGAGATCCTCGGGCCCGGCGGGCGCCGGGACCACCGTGCAGGCTTCCGTGCCGAAGCGGGCGACGGCCCGATCGACGCCCATGCGCGCACGGAAACCCTGAATCAGGAACCCCAGCGCCAGCGCCAGCAGCGCCAGCAGCGCGAAGGTCCGCAGGCGCCCCGCTCCGTACTCGCTCATGACCAGCTCCCGTTCACGTGTCCCCGACCTCGCGCCACGGCCGACCGGCCTCGTAGCGCTGCAGGCGCTCCTGCAGGCGCGCGCGACGTGCGCGCACGTCCCGCCCCAGCAGACCCGGATCGGCCTCGCCATCGAGCAGCGCGAGCGCCTCGCGCTGCACGCGCACGGCCGCTTCGTAGTCGCCGTACTCGGCCAGCGCCGCAGCGAGCGTGTCCTGATGGTCCGGGCCGGGCGCACGTGCCACGACCGCCCGCGCGAGGCGCACCGCCGCTTCGCCGTCGCGGAGCGTCGCGTCCGGGTGCGTGGCCCGGATCCAGGCGAGCATGTTGCCCGCCTTCACGGGCGCCGCATCGAGCATCTCCGCGTAGATTCCGGCCGCCCGGGCGGCGTCCTTCGCAGTGCCCTCGCCGGAGAAGTACATGC
>JAZBPO010000266.1:0-6948 GCA_036351675.1 Pseudomonadales bacterium | reverse complement strand
GATCCGCGGGCGGCCTCGCCAAGCATGCCCGGCGCGCTGGAACCGTAGCGCACACAGCAGTTCGTGTGCCGGAAGCCCGGAACGGGCACGGCCTCCACGCGCAGTTGCAGCACGAGCGAGACGAGCGGGTGGTCCTGGAAGCCCATGCCCACGGGCAACTCGTGCCGCAGTGGAATGCCCGCCTCCGCGAGCCAGTCTGCGGGGCCGATGCCCGAGCGGTGCAGGATGGTCGGCGAGTGGATGGCGCCCGCGCACAGGAGCACCTCGCCCGCGCGGATCGTCTCCTCGCCGTGACCGGTGCGCACGATCACGCCCGCCACGCGGTCGCCCTCGAAGTGCAGGCGGTCGATGAGCGCATCGCCCCGGATGGTCAGGGTGTTCCGGCCGCGCGCGGGCTCGAGGTAGCCGTCGTTCGTGGACACGCGCACGTCGTCCCGGTTGTTGATGGCATAGGGCGAGACGCCCACGGCCCCGGGCGCGTTGTGGTCCGGCGCCCAGGGGAAGCCGGCGTGCAGCGCGCTCTCGGCGAGGGCGAGGTCCACGGGGCCCCAGCGGTTCATGGGCGCGCGGTAGATGGGGATGGGGCCGTCGCCGCCGTGGTACGGCTCGTGCCCATAGCGCAGGTCCGTTTCCAGGCGATTGAAGTACGGCAGCACGGTCTCGAAGTCCCAGCCCTCGCAGCCCGCGGCCACCCAGTTGTCGAACTCCGCCGCCGGCGCGCGGATGGCGATCTGGCCGTTGATGGCCGAGCTGCCGCCCACGCCGCGGCCGCGCCAGTACACGGAAGGTTCCTGCGCCGCCGTGCGGCGGCACTGGAGTGCGTCCCAGCGGTAGTCCGCGTACTCGGGCAGCGTGATCACGCTGGAGGGGTTCGGCGAGCGCATGACCATGGGGGCGTCGGCGCTGCGGTAGTCGGGGCCGGCCTCGAGGAGCAGGACCGTGGCGTCGCCCCGCTCGGTGAGGCGGGCGGCGAGGGTAGCGCCGGCGGAGCCGGCGCCTACGATGATGTAGTCGTAGTGCATTGCAGTTGGCCCCCGTACCCCCTGGCCCGCAACGGCGTCAGCCCTCGCTGTCGTCTGCGTCGTGTCTGCGCCGTCGCACGGATGGATCGCGGCGACTGTCGAGCACGGGGTAGATCCGTACTTCGTCGCCCTCTACCCGATAGTAGATCGCCCGGGGGAAGCGTCGAGGAAGAATCGGCCGATATCCGCGGCCTGTCGTTTGTAGAAGCGATAGCCGGCGACCAGATCACCTCGCGCGGCCGAGAGGGTTCTGATGCGCTTCAATCGAGCTCCTGCTCGATCTTGCGCCGCGCGTCCTCCCAGGGCTCGAAGGTCTCGGCGCCCTTCTCGATCGCAGCCTCGCGCTGTGCGAGTACCTCGCCATGCCACGCGGGCGACGTAGGTAGATCACCATTGCGACAGAGGTCCGCCCACAGGGCCTCCATGGCCTGGAGCTTCTCCTCGATGGTCATCGCGTCGAGCTGAAGCGGTTGTTCATGGTCGTCCCTCTCGCGGGAGCGGTCACCCGTCGACCGCGATCCGATCAGCAGGCAGGCGCTCGAGCGCGTATACGACTGCGCAGCGCCGCAGGGAGGGAGTATTCGCATGTGCTCACGAACTCGACGCTAGGCCGATCGAATGCCGTGCGCAACCGCGCCCAGCAGCCGTCTCACGATCCAGCGGGCCTCGTCTCGCCTTCGCCAGAGTTCTGTTCCCGCGCGCCCTCGCTGGGGCCGGCAGTCGTGGTCAGAGCGGCTTGCCTGCACGACGCGGACGCTGGCGCTCCCGGAAGAAGCGCTGCGTGACATCGGATGGCAGGCGCTCGAGTTCGGCCTCCAGGAACTGCCGCAGGTCCCGCACGATGACGCTCCCCGGCTTCCACTGGAACACGCGGCTGCGGCCGACCATACGACTGACGAGGAGCCCCCCTGCCTCCAGCCGCTCGAGCTGGCGCAGGATGCCGGAGGGTGCGGCGTCGAAGGTCAGTGCGATCCGACGTGCGTGGCCCTCACCGTAGTTCTGGAGGAACAGGAGCACCTGGACGGCGGAGCGACTGCCGAAGATGGCTTCGAGCTGGGGCGTCATCGTATGAATCCGCGGGCGGACATGGACACTCGATGTGTGCATTTGAACACGATCCTGGTTCATACGACCACTATCGGTGTCTATATGCGTGCGTACCCGACGTTCGCCCCCGAAACACCGCGCACGGCTGGACTGCCCAATCTCGCCGTGATCACGCTGGAGGGGTTCGGCGAGCGAGTGACCAAGGGGGCGTCGGCGCCGCGCGCACTCTGGGGGAATGTCGCAGGCGCGGCTTCGACTCGATGTCGGCAGTCGGGGCAGGTCGTTGTATGGGCGATCGGGCCGGAAGGCCATGTGTCGATGTACGCGCCGCAGATCGACGCATCAGCACGACATGTCGATGGCATCGACCTTGGCCCAGTACATGTCGACAGAATACGGATTCATCGACACGTCAGGCGGAGCAGCGAGGTCGCTCCTTCGGCTTCAAGCGTAGATAGCCACCCATGATTCTTCATCGAATCATGGACTTATCGCGCCGTTCGGGATGAGTGTCCAGCGGATCACGTTCCGCCGGAAGAACATCAGCTTGAGGATGAGCAGGTCTTCCGGCCCCAGGATCTGGATCGGACGCCCGAGCAGCGTCACCTCGCGCTTGCGGTCGTTCAGGGACGCGTAGAACTCGATCGCGGGTACGAACACGTCGACGCGCACGCCGTCGATGCGCCCGCGGAACTGGCCGTCCTCGAGGGCGGAGCGCCGCAGCGTGTCGGGCGAATCTGGTGCGAAGCCCTCCGCCCGGAGAAGACCGAGCACCTCGTCGAGCCGTGATGCGGGCGCCGCGAAGATGTTGATGTCCACGTCCACCGTGGCGCGCGGCGTCGCGTAGTAGCCGAGCGCGAGGGCGCCGCCCAGGGCGTAGTCCACGCCGCGCGCCTCGAGCGCGTCGGCGAGGCGCCGGGCGACGTCGACGGACGTCGCCGTCACGTGCGGGTTCTGGGCAGGCGCGCGAACAGTGCGCGGGTCGAAGCAGGGACGGGAATCTGCGCGTCGGCCGGCTGCAGGTCTCCCTGCCGCGAACGAAGCACCTCGAAGGCTGCACGGCAGGCAGCCACCAGGAGCCGGTCGTGCTCGGCGACTGTTTCCGGCGGCGCCTCGCGCTCGGACGAGAACAGGGCAGTCCCGGACATCGCTCCTCCGTCATGTTCCCGGGTTCAGCCGTGACGTCAGTTTACAGGCGAACGAAACATGGCCAGCCGAACTCCGCACGATCGCCTGGACCGACGCGCGATCGAGCAGCGGTCGACGGCCTTGCGACGCGACGGGCCTTGACGCACGTTGATTCCTCGGTAGGCGCATGAGAACCCAGTCGTGGCCGCCATCAAGATCAGCGCCAGGGTCGAAGCAGCCGTATGGGAGGAGCTCGAGGCCCTCGCGGCGGATAACGGCCGCACCGTCTCGGGCGTTCTCGCGGAAGCCATCGCCGACTACGTCCGCCGGCACCGCATGCATCCTGAAGTCCTCTCGCACCTCGACGATTCGCTTCGCGAGAACAAGGCGCTGGGGCGCCTGCTTGCCGAGTGACTCCGTACGCTTCCTGCCGCTGGGCGAAGCCCTCGAGATACATCGCCGAATCGGATTCCGACGTGAACGAGCGGCGTAGGAAGGCCGCGCAGAGTGGTCGTTCCGTCTCCGAAATCGTCAACGACGCGGTCCACGCGGCGCTTGCCGAGGACCATGAGGATCTCCGGGCCTTCGAGGATCGAGCCGGAGAGCCGAAGATCTCCTACGAAGCGCTGCGCGATCGGTTACGCGTGCACAGCAGCCTCGAAAACTAAAGCAGATCATAGGCTTGCCACGCCGTACGGCATGGCTGTGCAGCCGGCCCGCGTGGTTGAACAGCCGATCCGCGCCTCGACGCGATCACCGCGGTGGAGCCCGACTCAGGAATCGCTCTCCACCAGTCGACCCTCCACGTACTTGTGCAGGATGCTCGCGACCAGCGTCTGATAGGGGATGCCTTCCGCCAGAGCCCGCTTCTGCAGCCCCCGAAGGTCCTTCGAGGGGAGCCGGATGTTGATGCGAGCGTCCTTGCGAAGCATCGCTTCGGCATACTCACGGTGCCGCGTCTGCGTCGCCGACGCTTCCTCGGAGCGCTCGAGCTTCCCCTGCTCGAAGGCCTCCAGGATTTCGCGTTCCTCGGTCGAGAGTTCACTCATCTGCCTTCACCCAGATAGGTCTTGGTTGCCTTCCGGCTGGGAATGATCGTCTTCAGGAAGACCTCCTCCGCCGACTCCACGAACGGCACGAGATACACGTAGCCCTCGATGGCGATCACGTGGATCTGCTGGCCCGGATAGCGCGCCTGATTGGGGTGATCGACGGTGTCGAGGACATCCCCGTTCATGATGTGGAAGAGCGCGTCCTCGAACGAGACTCCTCGCTCAGCTTTCAGCACCGCGTTCTTCTCGGTGCTCCAGGAGATCGGCTTCATGCGTCGAACCTAGCACATCGTGTGCCTATTGCACTCCGATGCGACTGATGACTCGGATCGTGCCTGTAGGCACACGCCGCCGTGGCCAGACGTGGGTCTACAGCCTCGTCTCACTCACTCCGGCGCCCAGTCGTTCAGGCTCCCCTGCAGCGCACCGAGGTCGCTCTCCACGAGCACGCTCGCGCCGGGCCGCCGCTGACCCTCGATGGGCACGGACCAGCGCTGCACGACGCGCGCGACGCCCTCGACAGTGCGGCCGTCCGCGAGGCCGAGGGTGAAGGCGCGCTGCTCCGGGCCCTCGGGGTCGATCTCGAAGCTGCGGATCGCGACGATGCCGGCCTCGGTCTCGACGTAGCCGCCCGTCCCGCGCGGACTGCCGATGGCGAGGAGCGAGGCGGTCTCCCCCTGCAGCGCGAGATAGGTGAAGGCCGGTGCGAAGCGCGGCCGCGGCCCGGTCTGTTCGTGCCACTTGCCCGGCGCGTCGATGCGCGTCGTCACGCCGTCGATCGTCACGAAGCCGGTCAGGCGGCCCGGCATCTCCCAGCGGCCGGCCGGCGAACGCATGCCCGGTGAACGCGACTCGAAGACGAGCTGAAGGTGCGCCGGCACGGTGCCCGTGCCCGCCTCTGCGTGCCGCGTCTCGGTGACGAGGAGGTTGCCCGAGACGTAGCCGGTCAGGCGCTCGCCGCGGTCCGCGGCGTGGAAGTCGAGGGTCTGGCTCTCGTGCACGGCGCCGAAGGTCACGCGGTCCGCCTCGATCGGCGTCATCGCCGGGCCGGTCGTCGTGAAGCCCTCGTCGACCAGCGACCAGGCGCGGCCGTCGAAGGCGGCGTGCAGCCAGACGTGCGCCTCGTTCGTGTTCGGGAAGCGCGCGAGGCGCAGGGACAGGTCCGTCTCGCCGTCGTCGGAGAGGAAGCTGATCATCGCGGATTCGGCGTAGTGATCGGGCACGAACGCTTCCTCGTAGTGATGGGTGCCTTCGATGCGCCCCTTCAGCGGGTCGAGCATGCGGTCCACGGCGGCCATGCGCGGCGTCGTGGCCCAGGGCGCGCGCGTGCGGAAGAGGAAGCGGATCGCCTCCTCCAGGCGCTCGCGCAGCGAGGGGCCGACGTGATCGGCGCCGCGCACCAGGTGGTACTCGTGGGGGATGCGCAGGTCCCAGAGCAGGCGGTGGAGGAACTCGGCGCCCTCGTAGAGCCAGAACTGGTCCTCGTCGCCGGCCTCGAGGTAGATCTGCAGGGGCGCATCGCGGATCGCGGAGGGCGCATCGGCGACCATCGCGGGCGGGTGACTGGCGCGCCAGTACGCCGGGTCGACCGGCGATCCGAAGGCGCGTTCGAGCAACTCGTCGCTGCGCCAGAAGCGATGCTCGGGCGCCATGTCCTCGAAACGCAGGATCGGTTCGATGCCGGGCTCCAGCGCCGCCACGGCCGCGAAGGCCTCGGGGTGCCGGAAGGCGATGCGCAAGGCGCCCATGCCGCCCATGGACGCGCCGGTGAGGTAGGTCCCGGAAGGCGCCGCGGTGACGGGCAGGGTCGCGCGCAGGTGCTCGAGGAAGGGCCCGGAGACGAAGTCCTCCCAGCGTTCGCTGCCGTCGCGGTAGTTCATGTAGAAGCCGCGCGGCGCCACCGACGGCATGACGACGACAGCGGGCGGAATGGCGCCGCTCGCCCAGAGCGCGCCCCAGATGGCCGCCTGATCGAACAGGCGCTCCCGGTTCCCGCCGCCGCCGTGCAGATTGATGACCAGCGGCAGGTCGTCGAGGTCGCGGAAGCCGTCGGGCGCGATCACCGCGTACTCGACGGGCGAGGGCACCAGGTCGGATGTCATCTCCGCACGGATGGACTCGACCGCGCTCGCGGGTCCGCCGATCCAGAGCAGCAGCGCCAGTGCGCCGCGCACGATCGTGCCGTTCATGCCGCCTTCCCCTCCTCCATGCGCCTCAGCGCGACGGCGGATGCAGCGCCGCCTCGAACATCGGGTATTCCCGCTCGTTCCAGAACACCTTCCCCGTCGGGCCGTCGTCCGGCAGCGTCGCGAGCATGCGCGCGGTGGGCACGGTGACCTCGGGCGCCTGCATCTGCGGCATGTCGCGGCCCCAGATCGCGGTGTTGGTGGGGCCAGGGATGAGCATGTTGACGAGAATGCCGCTGCCCTCGAGCTCCTTCGCGGTGACCGAGACCGGCCGCCTCGACGTGCTCTTCAACAACGCCGGCCTCGGCTATGGCCACAGCGTCGAGGACTCGCCGCCGGGCGCCTTCGAGGCGCACGTCGCCGTGCACCTGTTCGGCTGCAAGAACGGCATGCGCTGCGCGATCCCGCACATGCGGCGCCAGGGGCACGGCCGCATCGTCAACACGATCTCGCGCAACGCCGAGTTCGCACAGCCCGGCACCAGCGCCTACGGCGCGGCGAAGGCCGCCATGT
>JAZBPO010000265.1:0-8482 GCA_036351675.1 Pseudomonadales bacterium | reverse complement strand
TGCTCTGGCACATGTTCATGCACGGCTCCTGGCTGCACATCATCGGCAACCTCTGGTTCCTGTGGATCTTCGGCGACAATGTCGAGGACGTGATGGGCCCCGTGCGCTTCGCGCTCTTCTATCTGCTCTGTGGTCTCGCCGCCGCCGCGGCGCAGATCGCCGCGGGCCCAGGCTCGCTCGTGCCCATGGTCGGCGCCTCCGGTGCGATCGGCGGAGTCATGGGCGCCTACGCGCGGCTCTATCCGCAGGCGCGCGTGCACATGCTGGTGCTGTTCGGCTTCTTCGTGACCACCGTGTCCGTGCCCGCCTTATTCATGCTCGGCTACTGGTTCCTGCTGCAGCTGATCGCGGGCCTGCCCTCGATGGGTGACGCGTCCGGCGGCGTCGCCTTCTGGGCGCACGTCGGCGGGTTCCTGGCCGGGCTCGTGTTGTCCTACGTCTTCGTGCGTGGCGATCTGCTCGATGCGCGCATGCGACGGCCGCTCCGGGAGGCGGAGCGGCGCTGGTTCTGATGCGGCGCAGCCGCTTCCGAGCGAGGGGAGGGGAGATGTATCCGGACTGGCTCGCGAGCGCGGTTTTCTACCAGATCTACCCGCAGAGCTTCGCCGACTCGAACGGCGACGGCATCGGTGATCTGCCGGGCATCGTCTCGCGCCTCGACTACCTCTTCGAGCTGGGCGTGAATGCGCTCTGGCTGAATCCGATCTTCGACTCGCCCTTCCTGGACGCGGGCTACGACGTCCGCGACTACTTCCGCGTCGCGGACCGCTACGGCAGCAACGCGGACCTGCGCCGGCTCTGCAGCGAGGCGCACGCGCGTGGCATCCGCGTCTGTCTCGATCTGGTCCCGGGTCATACGTCCGCGGATCACCCGGGCTTCCTGGCCTCGGCCCGGCCCGAGCGCAATGCCTGGAGCGACCGTTTCGTCTGGTCCGACGATCCCTGGATCACCCGCGACGGCGACCTCACGCTGATCTCCGGCATGCACGACCGCACCGGCGCCTTCGCGGTGAACTTCTTCGCGCACCAGCCGGCCCTGAACTTCGGCTTCGCGGAGCCGCGCCGGGCGTGGCAGCAGCGCCCGGAGGCGCCGGGGCCGCAGGCGAACCGGGCCATGCTGCGCGAGATCATGGCGTTCTGGTTCGAGCACGGCGTCGACGGCTTTCGCGTCGACCTCGCCGCCACCCTGGTGAAGGCCGACCCGTCGCAGACCGGCGTGCGCGGGCTCTGGCGCGAACTCCGCGCCTGGATGGACGCTGAGCACCCGGGCAAGCTGCTGATCAGCGAGTGGGGTGATCCCGGCCGCGCGATCAGCGCGGGCTTCCACGTCGACTTCATGCTCCACTTCGGCACGCCCGGCTACGCCGAACTCATGTTCAACGGCGAGGGCTTCGCGCGGATTCGCAGCGGTGTCCCGCACTGCTTCTTCGATCGCGCCGGCCGGGGCGACTTCGGCCACTTCCAGCGCAGCTTCGATCTCCAGCACGAGCTCGTCGACGGCGCCGGCTTCGTCGGCCTGCCGAGCGCGAATCACGACTTCCAGCGCCCGAACGCGGGCGGCCGGAAGCCCGACGAACTGCTGACGATCCTCGCCTTCCTCCTCACCTGGCCCGCCGTACCGTTCCTCTACTACGGCGACGAGATCGGCATGCGCTACCTGCCGGATCTGCCGTCCAGGGAGGGCGGCTACCAGCGCACCGGTACGCGCACGCCCATGCAGTGGACCGCGGAAGCCGGCGCCGGCTTCTCCGCGGCGCCCGAGGCGGATATCTATCTGCCCCTCGACCCGGCGCCGGGGCGCCCGGACCTGGCCACCCAGCGCGCGGACGACGGCAGCCTCTGGCATGCGGTGAGATCCCTCGTGGCGCTGCGGCGCGGTGAGCGTGCGTTGAGCGCGGAAGCCCCGGTCCAGCGCCTCGACGAAGGTCCCGGTTATCCTCTCGTGTATCTGCGTGGCGACGACGCGGAGCGAGTGCTCGTGGCGATCATGGCTGCGGAAGGAGAGGGCCGCTTCGAACTGCCGCCGACCGTCGCGGTCGACGAGGCGCTCTTCGTCGCGGGGGCACAGGTGGCCGACGGCGTGCTCCGGCTGCAGGGACCCGCGGTGGGCCTCTGGCGGGTGACGTCGCCGTGAGTGCCGGGCCGCAGGCGCCGGGCGCCGTCGCGACGTCGCTCTGGCTCGCCATCTTCGGCGGCGTCCTGCTCTGGTCCGCGATCGGCCCCCACGACCGTGCCACCTGGTGGCTCGAGGTGCTGCCCGCGCTGCTGGCGCCGGTCGTGATCGGTTTCACCTGGCGTCGCTTTCCCCTGACGAGCCTCGCGCTCTGGCTGATCCTCGCGCATGCGCTGGTGCTCATGATCGGCGGCCACTACACCTATGCGCGCGTACCGGCCTTCGACTGGCTGCGCGACGCCTTCGAGCTCTCCCGCAATCACTACGACCGCGTCGGTCACGTCTTCCAGGGCTTCGTACCCGCCATCGTCGCGCGCGAGGTGCTGCTGCGGACCTCGCCCCTCGCCGCGACCGAGGTCGGGCGTCGACGCTGGGTACCCTTCGTCGTGATCTGCTTCTGCCTCGCGTTCAGCGCCTTCTACGAGATGCTGGAGTGGTGGGTGGCGGTCCTGTCCGACAGTGGCGCGGAGGCCTTTCTCGCGACCCAGGGCGACGTCTGGGACACGCAGACGGACATGTTCCTCTGCCTCGTCGGTGCGCTCCTCGCGCTCGCGACGCTCTCGCGCCTGCACGATGCGCAGCTCGGCGGCAATGGGGACTGAAGGCGACGACGCGCTACCGCCGCACTCCGGCCGCGCGTAGACTTCCGCTCCTTCCAGGTCGGCCCGCCCCGGAGATCGGATGCGCATCGAGCACGCGCGCGACATCGAGGGTCTGCGCGAAGCGGGCCGCGCCGTCGCGCGTACGCTCGACGAGATGCGCCAGGCGGCCGAGCCCGGCATGAGCACGCGCACCCTCGACGAGATCGGCGCCCGCGCCCTGGCGCGCTACGGTGCCCGCAGTGCGCCGCGCGTGGTCTACGACTTCCCCGGAGACACCTGCATCAGCGTCAACGAGGAAGCGGCGCACGGTATCCCCGGCGACCGCGTGCTCGCCCCGGGCGACGTCGTCAACGTGGACGTCTCCGCGGAGCTCGACGGCTACTTCGGCGACACCGGAGCGACCTTCGTGGTCCCGCCGACCTCGCCGCTGAAGGAGCGGCTGCGCGATACGGCCTGGAGCGCCCTCCAGAAGGCCATGGCCGAGGCGCGCGCCGGACGTCTGCTGAACCGCGTCGGCTCGGCCATCGAACGTGCGGCGGAGGCCGGCGGCTTCACCACGCTGCGCGACCTCGGTAGCCACGGCATCGGTCGCAGCCTGCACGAGACGCCGCGCTTCATCCCGAATTTCTTCGATCCCGGCGACCGGCGCCGGCTCTCCGACGGCATGGTCATCACCATCGAGCCCTTCGTGAGCACCCGCGCCGTCGGCTGCACCACGGCCCGGGACGGCTGGACGCTCGTCTCGGGCCGCGGAAACCTCTCCGCCCAGTTCGAGCACACGCTGGTGATCCGTCAGGGCGAGCCCCTGGTGATGACCCTGCCGTGAGCGCTGCGGCATGACCCTCGAGGTACCGGACGACGCGCGCGTCCTGCTGCTCCGGCACGGCGCCTTCGAGCGCGTCGAGGACGAGACCGGGCGGCGCTCCGAACGGCTGCTGCCCGAGGCCGTGGCGCAGGCCGACGCCATCGCGGAGGCGCTCGGCGCCTGCGGCCGCGCGCTCGTGCTCTACGCGAGCCCGCAGCCGCGCGCCGTGCTCACGGCCGAGCGCCTCGCCTCGCGGCTCGAACTGACACTCTTCGCGGACCCTGATCTCGCCGAGCTGCGTCTCGGGCGCGACCCCGATCTCGACGCTGCGATGACCGCCGAGATCTGGCGCCGGGCCCGCGCCCAGCCCGGCGTGCCCGCGCTGGAGGGGGCGGAAACGGCGGCGGCGCTCGGTGCGCGCGGGCTCGCGACGCTGGTCAGTGCCGTGCGGGCGCATCCCGAGCGGATCGTGCTGGCGGTGAGCCATGGCGGGTTGGTGGAAGCCGTGCTCGCGGCGCTCGACGCGGAAACGGCGTCCCGGGAGATCGATTTCGGCGAGGCCTTCTGGCTCGGCGGGGAGCCTCTGGCCCTGCTCGCCTGAAGCGTCGCGCGTCAGCCTGACGGCGCGTCCTCGGCGAGGAGCGGGAGCAGGAAGGGACGATGCTCGGCGATCTCCGCGTCCGTCAGGCCCTCGAGTTCCCAGGGAAACTCGATGTGCGCCTGCGTCTCGTGGAGGTAGTAGTCCGGCGGTGGGTTGGGTCCGCCCTCGGGCCGATACCAGATAGTGGCCACGCGCACGTCCCGCGGCATGTTGCGTTTCGTGCGGGAGCGCAGCCGGTCGATCACCGCGCGCACGCTGTGGCCGGTGGAACAGGCGTCGTCGACGATCAGCAGGGCGTCGTCCGCGTTCAGGTTCTCGAGCAGGTACTGGGTGCCGTGGACGCGGATGAAGGTCTGCCCGTCCGCGCCCTGCTGGCGCGAGGTGCGCACGGCGATGTGGTCGGCGTCGACGCCGAGGGTCTGCAGGCACTCCTGCACGACGATGCCGACGGACGCGCCGCCGCGCCAGAGGCCCACGATGAAGGTCGGTCTGAAGCCCGACTCGAAGACCTTCACGCCGAGGCGGAAGGCGTCGAGCATCTGCTCTTCCTCGGTCACGAACACCTTGTCCATCGCCGGCGCGTCCTCGGCCGTCTCGGTGCGCCCACTATCCCACAGGCGTACCCTTGGTGACGCAGCGCTGGCGGCTGGGCCGGGGGGCGAAGTCATCGAACGGGTATTCCTGACGGCGCAGGGCCTCCTCGAGGATGCCTTCCGCCTGGCTCACCGGATCCATCTCTCCGGCTTCCGGCCGAGCCACATCGTCGCGCTCTGGCGCGGCGGCGTGCCCATCGGCCTCGCGGTGCAGGAATACCTCGAGTTCCGCGGCTGTCCGAGCGACCACATCGCGATCCGCACCGCGAGCTACACGGGGATCGACCGGCAGTCGCGGGAGGTGGCCGTCTACGGGCTCTCCTACCTGATCAAGAACCTCGAGGCGGAGCATCGCCTGTTGCTCGTCGACGACGTCTTCGACACGGGACGCACGGCCCTCGCCGTGATCGAGGAGCTGCGCGCCAGGCTGCGCGCGAACATGCCTGGCGACGTGCGCATCGCCGTGCCGTACTACAAGCCGGCCCGCCGCGAGGTCGATCTCGAGCCCGACTACTGGCTTCACGAGACCGAGGCCTGGCTCAAGTATCCCCATTCCCTCGAGGGTCTCTCCCCCGCGGAGATCCGCGAACACCGTCCTCGCATCTGGGAGATCCTCGGCCCCCACCTCCCCGAAACCTGAACAGCTGACCCAGGGTCAGCTGTTCAGGTACGGGCTGCAGGTTCGCGATGCTGAACGGTGACCCTGGGTCAGCTGTTCAGGTTTCGGGGGCGGAGGGCCGGAGCGATGCAGAGGAGCGCGCCGAGCTGGCAGGCGGTGGTGAGCTGCAGGGCTCGCAGCGGGGTGCTGACCTCGACGAGGCTGGAGCTCAGGAAGGGGCCGAGGGCCGTGCCGAGGGCGGAGGCGGCGAGGAGGGCGCTGACGACGCGCTGCGGGTGGCGGACGAGTTCCGCGGCGCCGGCGATGGTGAGCTTGAGTACGCCGGCGTTGACGAGGCCGAGACCGAGCATGGCGATGGCGACGAGCGAGGCGTCGCTGGCGAGCCAGACCGCGCTCGAGGCGAACACGGACAGCAGCAGCGTACCGAGCAGCCAGCGGCGCAGCGGTGCGAAGCGGAGCAGCACGACGAGCGTCGCCTGACCGATGGCCATGCCCGTCCAGTAGCGGCTGACGGCGCCGGCACCGGCGGCGAGATCTGCGCCGAAGCGCTCCTCCAGCCAGGTCGGCAGCCACAGCTGCAGGCTGGCCTGGCCGAGCAGGAACAGGAACAGCCCCACCCCGCAGCACCAGGCCGCGAGCGGCGGGTGATCGTCGGCGATCGTGATGCTCGCCTCGCGCGCCGTCGGCGGAAAGCGGATGCCGAGGGCGAGCAGGCATACCAGGCCCGCGAGTCCTGCCACCACGAGATAGCTCGTGTCCCAGCGCGCGCCGCCGCCGATCAGGGCCGCGGCGAGCAGGGGCATGAGCGTGCCCGTCAGCGCGAAGCAGAGGTCCGTGATCAGCAGCGCCGTGGCCCGGTGCCGCGCCTCGAACAGCAGCGACAGGCACACGGCGGCTGCGCAGAGGCCGAGTCCCGCGGCGGCGCCGGCCACGAGGAACACGGCAGGCAGGGCAGCGAAGCGATCGAGGAACGCGCCGGCGACGAGCGCGGCGGCGGCGGTCGCGTAGCAGCACAGGAAAGCCTGGCGTAGCGAGAGCAGCTCGAAGGCGACGAGGCTCGCGAGCGTGCCGAGCAGGACTCCGGTGCCGATGAAGCCGAGGCGCGCAGCGGCCGCGGTCAGTGGTACCTCGAAGTGTCCGGCCATGGGGCCACTGACCACGCCGATCTGCGTCAGCAGACCGGAGACGATCCCGTAGGCGAGGAAGCAGGCGGCGGCGAGTCCGATCAGGCGCGCATCGAGGGGCACGCCGAGCGCCTTCATGCGGCGCACTGCGGGTCGCGGAGGGCTGCGAGGAGCGGCCCGGTCCGTGCATGATCGACGATCCGCCCCGTCGTCCACCGGAGACCCCGTTCATGAGCGAAGCGAGCTGGCTGCCACTCGTCGAGACCGCCCCGAAGGCCGAACTGCACGTGCATCTCGAGGGCACCATGGAGGCGGATCTCGCCTTCGAGATCGCCGCCCGCAACGGCGTCGATCCGGGCTACGAGAGCCCGGAGGCCATGCGCGAGGCCTACGTCTTCCACGACCTGCCGTCCTTCCTCACGCTCTACTACCGCAACATGAGCGTGCTCCGGACGGAGCGGGACTTCCGCGACCTGACCTACGCCTACTTCGAGCGGGCGCACGCGGACGGCATCGTCTACGTCGAACCCTTCTTCGACCCACAGGCGCACACCTCCCGCGGTGTGTCCTTCGAGACGGTGATCCGCGGCGTGCGCGCGGGCCAGGAGGACGCACGGCGCGACTTCGGCATCGAGTCGAACCTGATCATGTGTTTCCTGCGTGATCATTCCGCCGCCTCCGCCGAGGAGACGCTCGAGCAGGCGCTGCCGTTCCGGGACTGGATCATCGGCGTCGGCCTCGACTCGGACGAGAAGGACAACCCGCCGGAGAAGTTCGCCGCCGTCTTCGCTCGCGCGCGGGAGGCCGGCCTGCGCCTGACCATGCACTGCGACGTGAATCAGGAGGACTCGATCGACCATATCCGCACCTGCATCCGGGAGATCGGGGTCGATCGCATCGACCACGGCATCAACGTCCTCGAGGACGAGGCCCTGTGCCGTGAACTCGGTACGCGCGGCATGGGCTTCACCGTGTGCCCGGTCTCGAACCACTACGTGGTGCAGTCCATGACCACGGCCGAGATCCGTCGCATGCTCGACTTCGGCCTCCTGGTCACGCTCAACTCCGACGACCCCTCCTACTTCCGGTCCTATCTCAACGACAACTTCCTCCGGACCCAGGGCGAGGGCGGTTTCGACCTCGAAACGATGAAGACGCTGCTCGGCAACGGCTTCCGCGTCGCGTGGCTCGACGAGCCCGCGAAGGGACGCTACCTGGAGCGGCTCGAGGCGCACTTCGCCTGAACCGCGTCAGTCAGAGCCCGGAACGCGATCGCGATAGTCGACCCAGTTGCGGGTCAGTTCGTCGATGACCGTCGTGCCCACGAGGTAGAGCGCCTCGAGGGCCGCGGTCATGCCCGAATAGCCCTCGCGCTCGGCGAGCAGATTCTCGGCCGCGGTCATGCCCGGCGGCGGCACCGTGTAGTTGCTGCCGGCGCGCAGGACCATGAAGCGGTCCCGGTCGGCGCGGCCGATGCGGTCGAGGTACTCGACGGCCTGGAAGGAAGCCGTGTCCTCCATGGCGGAGGTCACGAAGTCCGTCGCGCCGTCGGACCAGTACTCCACCCAGCGATTGGCCCACTCGTTCAGCAGTGCGCCGTGCCAGTAGGTCATGGCCGCGATGTGGCCACCGCGCGTGACGAAGGGTGGTCGCTGCGCGTTCGGATGGTCCGTGTAGCGGGCGCGGGCGTCCGCCGTGCCCTCGGGGTCCACGAGTTCGAGGTCCTTCGTCAGTTCGTAGGCCCAGTCGCGCAGGCCGACGTTGGTGACGAAGACCTCGCCCTGCGATGCGGGCCTCGGTCGGGCGTAGGGGCCGCCGGAGCGCCGCGCGAAATAGCCCGTGGGCCAGTCAGCGGGGATCTCGCGGGCGTCGATCTCGTGGCCGAGATCGCCATCGACCAGGTAGGCGGACCAGGCCGCGGAGCCGATGGACGCATCTTCCGGGTCGATGCCGGCGATGCCCGCC
>JAZBPO010000264.1:0-9219 GCA_036351675.1 Pseudomonadales bacterium | reverse complement strand
TCCTTGAGGGCCCGGACCTCCGTCTCGAGGAGCGCGTTCTGCTCCGCGAGGCGCCGGTTCTCGGCCTGCTGCGCCGCGACCCGGGTCTCGAGCGTGGCCACCTCCGCGAGGCTCGCCTCGCCGGTCCAGAGGCGGACCTGGAGCGCGAGCAGTGCGACCAGGAGGGCGAGGATCGTCGCCCGTCCCGGCAGGCGCGCGTGCTCAGAGTCCGAGTTCGGCACGGCCGCGATAGGGTGCGTCGGCACCGAGGACCTCCTCGATGCGCAGCAGCTGGTTGTACTTGGCGACCCGATCCGACCGGCACAGGGAGCCGGTCTTGATCTGACCGGCACCGGAGCCGACCGCCAGATCGGCGATGGTGACGTCCTCGGTTTCGCCCGAGCGGTGGCTGATGACGCTCGCGTAGCCGGCGTCACGCGCCATGGCGATGGCATCGAGGGTCTCGGACAGGGTGCCGATCTGGTTCAGCTTGATGAGGATCGCGTTCGCGACACGGTGCTCGATGCCGCGTGCCAGGATCCTGGTGTTGGTGACGAAGAGATCGTCGCCCACGAGCTGCACCCGGTCGCCGAGCCGGGCCGTCAGCGTCGCCCAGCCGTCCCAGTCCGCTTCGTCCATGCCGTCTTCGATGGACACGATCGGATAGCGGTCCGCGAGGCCCGCGAGATACTCAGCGAAGCCGGCCGCGTCGAGCTCGGCGCCGTCACCGGCGAGGACGTAGCGACCGTCGCGGTAGAACTCCGAGGCCGCGCAGTCGAGCGCGAGCGTGACCTCGTCGCCGAGCGTGTAGCCCGCCTGATCGACGGCCTCGGCGATGACCTCGAGGGCTGCCTCGTTCGAGGGCAGATCGGGGGCGAAGCCACCCTCGTCACCGACGGCCGTGGCCAGTCCGCGACCGTGGAGGACGCGTTTCAGGGCGTGAAAGATCTCGGCGCCGCAGCGCAGCGCCTCGCCGAAGCTCTCGGCGCCGACGGGCTGGATCATGAACTCCTGGATGTCGACGTTGTTGTCGGCATGGGCGCCGCCGTTGAGGATGTTCATCATCGGCACGGGCATCCGGTAGCGCGTGCCGGCGAGGGACGCGATGTGCGCGTAGAGCGCTTCGCCGCGGGAGGTCGCCGCCGCCTTGGCCACCGCGAGGGACACGGCGAGCATGGCGTTGGCGCCCAGCGTCGCCTTGTTCTCGGTGCCATCGAGTTCCAGGAGTGCCTCGTCGACGCCGCGCTGGAAGGTCGCGTCCATGCCCTGCAGGCGCTCGGCGATGGGGCCCGTGATGTTCGCCACGGCCTTCATGACCCCCTTGCCGAGATAGCGCGCACCGTCGTGATCACGCAGTTCGAGGGCCTCGCGGGTCCCGGTGGACGCGCCGGATGGTGCCGCAGCGCGGCCGAAGCTGCCGTCCGCGAGGCGCACGTCGGCCTCCACGGTGGGATTGCCACGGGAGTCGATGATCTCCCGGCCGTGGACGAAGACGATCTCGGACACTGTCACTCCCCGTTGTTCGGGCACGCCCCGGCGCGCCGACTCTCGTTGCAGGCCCGGTCGCCCCGGCGCCCGCGCTCAGGCGGCGAAGTCCGCCTCCGCGAAGGGCCGCGCCTTCGTGGCCCGATCCAGTTCCACCAGCACCTCGAGCAGCGCCTCCATGCGCCCCATGGGCCAGGAGTTCGGCCCGTCGCAGAGCGCCTCTTCGGGCCGCGGGTGCGTCTCCATGAACAGGCCCGAGACCCCGGCCGCGACCGCTGCCCGCGCCAGCACGGGGATGACCTCGCGCATACCGCCGGAGCGGCTGCCCTGGCCACCCGGCAGCTGTGCGGAGTGCGTGGCGTCGAACACGACCGGGCAACCCGTGTCGCGCATGATCGACAGCGAACGCATGTCCGATACGAGGTTGTTGTAGCCGAAGCTCACGCCGCGCTCGCAGACCATGATGTTCTCGTTGCCCGTGGCCTTCGCCTTCTCGACGACGTTGACCATGTCGCCCGGTGCGACGAACTGGCCCTTCTTGATGTTCACGGGCTTGCCCGGCGCGCAGGCGGCCTGGATGAAGTTCGTCTGCCGGCAGAGCAGCGCGGGCGTCTGCAGCACGTCGACGACGGAGGCGACCTCCTCCATGGGCGTGTCCTCGTGGACATCCGTCAGCACCGGCACGCCGATCTGGCGCTGGACCTCGGAGAGGATGCGCAGGCCTTCCTCGATGCCCGGGCCGCGGTAGCTTCCCGCCGAGGAGCGATTGGCCTTGTCGTAGGAGGACTTGTAGATGAACGGCACGCCGAGGCGCGTCGTCATCTCCTTCAGGAAACCCGCCGTGTCGAGGGCGAGCTGCTCGCTCTCGATCACGCAGGGTCCGGCGATCAGGAACAGGGGCCGGTCGAGACCGACCTCGAAGCCGCAGAGCTGCATGGAATGACTCACTGGACTACGCCGGCCGAGCCGGCGTGGGAAAGGCGCGCATGGTACTCCCCGCGCGGCCCCCGCCCAAGGCCGGCGGCCCCCTGCCCCGGCGCCATCCGGGCCTCAGGCACCGGAGACCTCCGCCGGCGCGGCGGCGGTCCTGCCGCCCTCTCGGGCGTCGGCGCGGGCCCGGGCCGCGGCGACGAAGCCGAGGAACAGGGGCTGCCCTTCCCGCGGCGTGGAGGTGAACTCGGGGTGGAACTGGCTCGCCACGAACCAGGGGTGGTCCGGGAGTTCGATCATCTCCACGAGGCCGTCCGGCACGCTGCGACCGGCGATGCGCAGGCCCGCCCGGGCCAGGCGCTCGACATAGTGCTCGTTGACCTCGTAGCGGTGCCGGTGCCGCTCGGCGATGACCTCGCGACCGTAGAGGGTCCGCGCCGTGCTGCCCTCCTCGAGCGTGCACTCCTGCTCGCCGAGGCGCATGGTACCGCCGAGGTCGGAACTGCCGGTTCGTGTCTCCACGGAGCCGTCGCGGTCCGTCCACTCGGTGATCAGGGCGACGACGGGCCAGGGCGTGGTCGGATCGTTCTCCGTCGAGTTCGCACCGGGCATGTCGGCGACGTTGCGCGCGAAGTCGATGACCGCCGCGTGCAGGCCGTAGCAGATCCCGAGGAAGGGCACGCCGCGCTCGCGCGCGAAGCGCGCCGCCGCGATCTTGCCCTCGAAACCGCGCTCGCCGAAGCCGCCCGGCACGAGGATCGCGTCGAGGCCCTCGAGGACCGCGGTGCCCTCGCGCTCGACGTCCTCGGAGTCGATGGTCTCGATCTCCACTTCCGTACGGAGCTGGATGCCCGCGTGGCCGATGGCCTCGATGAGCGACTTGTAGGCGTCGAGGAGATCCATGTACTTGCCGACGATGCCGATGCGCACCTTGTGCTCGGGGCTGCGAAGGGCGTCCACCACGCGCTGCCACTCGGACAGATCGGCCTCGCCGCACTCCAGACGCAGCTTTTCGCAGACGATCGAATCGAGGCCCCAGCGCTGCAGCATGATGGGGATCTCGTAGATCGTGTCGGCGTCCTCGAGGGGCACCACGGCCCGCTCCTCGACGTTGGTGAAGAGGGCGATCTTGCGCCGCGCCGAGTCCGCGATCTCGTGGTCGGAACGGCACACGAGGATGTCGGGCTGGAGGCCGATGGAGCGCAGTTCCTTGACCGAGTGCTGGGTCGGCTTGGTCTTGGTCTCCCCCGCCGTGGCGATGTACGGCACGAGGGTGAGATGGATCAGGATGCAGTTCGATGCGCCGACCTCGAGGCGCAGCTGCCTGATCGCCTCGAGGAAGGGCTGGCTCTCGATGTCGCCGACGGTACCGCCGATCTCGAGCAGCGCGACGTCGTAGCCCTCCGAGCCGGCGAGGATGCGGCGCTTGATCTCGTCCGTGACGTGCGGGATGACCTGCACCGTTCCGCCGAGGTAGTCGCCCCGGCGCTCCTTGCGCAGCACCTCGGCGTAGACGCTGCCGGTGGTGAAGTTGTTGTGGCGGGTCATGCGCGAACGCAGGAAGCGCTCGTAGTGGCCGAGGTCGAGGTCGGTCTCGGCACCGTCCTGGGTGACGAACACCTCGCCGTGCTGAAAGGGGCTCATGGTGCCCGGGTCGACGTTGATGTAGGGATCGAGCTTGAGGATCGTGACCTTCAGGCCCCGGGCCTCCAGCACGGCCGCCAGTGACGCCGCGAGGATGCCTTTGCCGAGCGAGGACACGACCCCGCCGGTCACGCAGATGTATTGCGTCATGAGATTCCCATCTCTGTGGAGGACCACCCGGGCGGTGATCTCAAGATGGGACGCCAGCGTACCACCGGCGCTCCACGGCGCTCAACGAAGCGCGTCCTGCGAACCGACGGAGGGTGCCTCGACGACTCCCTCCCGGTCTGCGCCCGGGCCCTCGCCGACGCACCGGTCGGGGGTCCAGCGCAGCACCAGGCCGGGCGCGCCGGGCGCGGCGCGCCCGGCTTCGCAGACGGCCACACCGGCGACGGCGAGCACCTCGTCACCGGCGCACAGCAGCGGTACCCGATCGCGTTCCCAGGGTGGTACGCCGGACTCCTGCAGCAGGCGCTTGAGCGTGGTGCCGCCGCGTCCCGGAAGCCGCAGGCGCTCCCCCGCGTCCCGGAAGCGGACCTCGCAGTGCGCGAGGTCCGCGCGCAGGGCTCGAGCGTCCCCCACCGCGGCGTGCAGCTCGAGCAGACCGCAACCGAGATGGTGCGCACCGGGCACGAGGGCGATGCGGGCACCGCTGGGCGCAGGTCGCTCGCGGGCCACGAGATGGAGACGGCCGGCGTGGCGCCGCACCTCGACGGCGCCGAAGCGCACCGCGATCACGGCATCGGGACCCGCGGCGAGTTGCCGGAGCAGCTCTTCGAGCCGTGCGCGCGGCGGCATGGGCAGACCGGCCGATGCGAACCAGGCACGGAGCACGGCGCGACGCCGTTCCGTTCCGGCGCCGAGGCGCGCCAGCGTCAGCGGCGCGCCGGCCGCGGGCACCTCCGGCAACAGCGCCGCGAGCGCGGACTCGGTCTCGGCGCAGGCCTCCGCGGCACGCAGGATCCCCGCCTCCGCGCCGGGCCAGCGGGCGCGCAGCTGCGGCAGCAGCTGCCCGCGCAGGAACGCCCGGTCCACGGCGGGCGCACCGTTCGCCGGATCCTCGATCCAGCGCAGGCCGAGGGCGCGGGCCGCCTGCTCGATCTCTGCCCCGGAGCGGTCGAGCCAGGGACGGAGGAGCATGCCCGCCCCCAGAGGTCGACTGCGTGGCATGCCGGCGAGCCCGCGCGGGCCGGCGCCGCGCAGCAGTCGCAGGAACACGGTCTCGAGCTGATCGTCGCGGTGCTGCGCCAGCAGTAGCTGCTCGCCGCGCCGGAGCCGACCCGCGAAGGCTTCGTAGCGGGCCCGCCGCGCCGCCGCCTCGAGACCCTCGCCAGCGGACTCGACGCGGACGCGGAGGATCTCCGTGTCGGCACCCAGACGCGCGCCCTGCTCGGCCACCGCCTCGGCCCAGCGATCCGCCGCCGGGTCGAGACCGTGATGAACGTGGAGCGCCCGCGGCGCCGGAGTCCCGGCCTCGGCGTGGACCGCACACAGCAGCGCGAGCAGCGTCAACGAGTCACGGCCACCGGACAGGGCCACCAGGCGCGCAGAGGCGTGCCCTGCCCCGAGCCTCTCGCGCAGTGCGGCACGCAGTCCGGCGGTGGCTTCGAGCGCGGCCTGATCCATGGCGTCATCGTCGCACAGCGCCGCCCGGCGCGCGCCGACGCAGATCCGGGCGGACGCGCCGTGCGAGAATCGCCACGCCATGCGCCGCCCCCGTCGAGCGATACCAGCACGCAGCAGCCAGCCGCCACGCGGCGCGATGCTGCTGCTCGCGCTCTGCCTGCTCCCCGGTTGCGCGGCACGCGCGCCGGAGCTGGCGGCGGGCCCCTCCGTGGAACTGACCTCCGTTCCCTTCCACCCGCAGCAACGCTGGCAGTGCGGGCCCGCCGCCCTGGCGACGGTGCTGGGCGCGTCCGGCCTCCCGGTCACGGCCGAATCCCTCGTGCAGGAGGTCTGGGTCCCCGGTCGGCGCGGCACGCTGGCCGCGGAACTCCTCGGAGCGACGCGCCGCCACGGCCGCATCCCCTGGCGCATCAGTCCCTCGCTGACGGCCCTCCGGCAGGAGCTCGAAGCGGGCCGACCCGTACTGGTCTTCCAGAATCTCGGGATCGGGGCACTGCCACGCTGGCACTACGCGGTGGTCGTGGGCCTCGACGCGGATCGTGGCGAGGTCCTGCTGCGCTCGGGGACCGAGCGCCTGCGCCGGACACCGTTGCGGCTCTTCGATCGCACCTGGGCGCGCAGCGGACGCTGGGCCATGGTCGTTCTGCGCGGGGAAGAGCGTCCGGCGAACGTGGAGCGCGGCGGCTGGTTCCGTACGCTCGCCGCCGTGGAGGAGGCCGGAGCCGTCGCGACGGCCCACGCGGCCTGGGACAGCTGGCTCGGAGATCACCCGTCCGACGCGAGCGCGCGCTTCGGTCGCGCGGCGACGGCAGCGCGTCTCGGTGATCTGGCGACGGCCGCCGAAGACTATGCGTGGCTGCTGGCCGAGCGGGGCGAAGACGTGCGGGTGCTGAACAATCTGGCGCTGGTCCGCGCGCGCCAGGGCTGCCACGCCCGCGCGGGAGATCTGCTCGCGCGCGCCTTCGCCGTCGCCGACACGGGCGCGCTGTCAGTACTGCAGCGAAGCAGAACCGATCTCGCGACCCGCGCCGCCCGGGACGATCCGCCCGCGCGCACCTGCCCGCTCAGAAGGCCGTGAACACGTTCGTCACCCCCGTGAGCTCGAGGATGATCAGGACCACGAACACGACACCGATGACACCGATGAGGTCCCCGCCGGCCTCGAGCTGGCCGATGCGGCCGTCCAGGCTCGCCAGTTCCGCATCCGTGAGGCCGGCGACACGTGCCTTCGCGTCCTCCGGATCGACGCCCAGGGCCACGAGCTGCTCGATGACACGCTGGTCGGCGAGGAACGCGTCCACGCGTGCCAGCCGCGCCCCGCGATCGATCTCGGACGCGACCGTGCCCGCGTCGAGATAGTCGGCGGTGGCGAAGCTCTCGGCATGCGCAGGTGCAGCGCCGAGGCCGGCGAGGTGGAGCGCTGCGAGAAGCGTCGCCGTTCCAGCGACGTTGGGACGACCTGCATGCTGCCGTCGATTCATGGGTGTTCTCCTCGGATCCGATGACGCCTGCCCGGCCGCTCGGACTTCCGCCCTGCGCGCCGAGCGTCGCGCCTCATGGTACCGCGCGGCGCCGGCCATCGTGACGCTTCTCTGCCAGCAGCGGTGTGCTCTCCCGCGGGTCGCGGCCGCGCCGCAGCACCTCGATCCACGGCGCTCGGAAAAGAGTCAGCCGAGGACGACGCGTTCCCTGACCCCGAACTCGCGGCGCAGCTGCTCGAGCAGCACCGGCACGGCTGCGGCGACAGCCGGAGAGAGCGGCTGCCCGAACTCGAACGCGGCGGCTTCCACACCCAGCAGCGTCAGCTGCGCCGGCAGGCGATCCGTCGCCCGCGCGAGCTCGACCGCCTCCGCGACGCCGAGCAGGTGAGTGGAGTGCGGCGCGAACAGCCGCGCGGGGAGCGGCGCCGCCCGGGCGTCGAGGCGAAGCAGCGTGCCGGGCGCCCGCGACCCGGAGACGACGGCGTCGACGAGCACGACGGCATCCGCGTCCTCGAACATGAGCAGCAGATCCATGCCGTCGCCATCGTGCTCGTGGACCTCCACGGCAGCCGGGAGGCCGGGATCGGCGCGCAGCCCGCGGACCACGAGCAGACCCACGGCGTCGTCGCCGCGGGCCTCGTGCCCGATGCCGATCACGCGCGCCCGGAACGCGTTCACCGGCGCTCGATCTCGAGCTTCAGGAAGTGCGTGGCGCAGGAGATGCAGGGGTCGTAGTTGCGTACGGCCTGCTCGCAGCGCCAGCGCAGCGCCTCGTCGTCGAGCGCGAGGTTCGCCTCCACGAAGCGGCGCAGGTCGTCCTCGATGGTCGCCTGGTTCTGCGAGGTCGGCGGGACGATGCGCGCATCGACGATCGTCCCCGCTTCGTCGAGTTCGTAGCGATGCTGAAGCATGCCGCGCGGCGCCTCGGTGCATCCGTAGCCGACGCCGGCGCGCGGCTCGTGGGCGACGAAGGGCGCGTCCGGTTCGCGGTATTCGTCGAGGAGGCGGAGTGCGACGTCGAAGGCCTCCAGCGTCTCCACGGCGCGCACGACGATGCTCCGGAACGGGTTTTCGCAGCGCGCGCCGAGGCCGGCCTCGCGGGCCGCGTCCCGGGCCAGCGCACCGAGCCGGTCCGCGTTGAGGTTGTAGCGCGCCTGCGGCCCGACGAAGTAGTGACCACGTTCGAGGAGGCGGGCATGGAGCGCGTTCGAATGCTCGACGTGGTTCTCCTCGAAGTGCGCATCGAAGTCCTGCACGTCGATGTCGAGGCCCGCCGTGGAGGCGATGCGGCCAGCGTTCATCGGATAGTCGGTCGCATGGCGCAGCGCCACGTACTCGTGATCGCAGTTGAAGTCCGGGAATTCGAGGCCGGCGACGAGACGGATCGTCGCGAGGGCGTCGTCGCGGCCCCGTGCGAGGTCGTCGCGGAGCGCGAGCAGGTCCCGGCGCCGCGGCGCGCGATGGAAGCCGCCGACGCGGACGTTGATCGGATGGACCTCGCGGCCACCGATGGCGGCGACGAGGGCGTTGCCCGCCTTCTTCATGCGCAGGCCGCGCTCCACGTCCTCGCGCCGATCCTGCGCGAGGCGGATCGCGTCCTCGTAGCCGAGGAAGTCCGGCAGATGGAGCATGTACATGTGCAGGACGTGGCTTTCGATCCCCTCGCCGCAGTAGAGCAGGCGCCGGAGATCGTTCAGCGGGCCGGCGACGTCGATACCGAGCGCCGCCTCCATCGCGTTCACGGCGCTCATCTGATATGCGACGGGGCAGATGCCGCAGATGCGCGCCGTGAGATCCGGCGCCTCCTCGTAGCCGCGGCCGCGCAGGAAGGCCTCGAAGAAACGCGGCGGCTCGTAGATCGCGAGCTTCGCCTCGGCCACGCGGCCGTCCTCCACGATCACGGACAGGGCGCCCTCGCCCTCGACGCGGGCCAGCGCGTCGACGCGGATCCGTCGCGTCTCGCTCATGCGTCGCCCTCCTCGGCGGCTCCGCCGTCGTGGCGGGCCCGGAAGTCCGGCGCTGCCGCGTAGTAGGTCGAGAACAGGCGACGGCGCGCCTCTCCGCCGGTCCCGAG
>JAZBPO010000263.1:0-7343 GCA_036351675.1 Pseudomonadales bacterium | reverse complement strand
GGGCACGAACGAGTTCGACGGCTCCGCCTTCTACTACTACCAGGACGACGGCTTCCTCGGTGAGGACTTCGACGGCGGCCAGTTCACGCCCGGCGAGTTCGAGGAAGAGGAGTACGGCTTCACGCTCGGCGGCCCGATCCTCCAGGATCGCCTGTTCTTCTTCGTCTCCTACGACGAGTACACCACGGACAATCCCGTGGACTTCTCGCGCTTCGATCAGGACGCGGGCATCCAGCCGGGCTTCTTCGACGCCCTCGGCGACCTCATCGAGGACGCGACGGGCTACGATCCGGGCGGCCGGCCGGCCAGCGGCACCACGCCGGAGACCTCCGAGCGCACGCTGATCAAGCTCGACGCCAACATCAGCGAACAGCATCGCGCCTCGTTCACCTACCAGAACACGGAAGAGACGGGCACCTCCGTCGGCTCCAGCGAGTTCGTCAGCGCCTGGTACGACACGCCCGTGGAACTCGAGGCCTACACGGTCCAGCTCTTCTCCGACTGGACGCCACAGCTCTCGACCACGCTGCGCTTCAACCACAAGGACTTCCTGCGTGGCCAGATCTGCCGTGCCGGCGGCGACGTCGGCGCCATCGAGATCGTCGACCTCGATCCGGCCGCACTCGTCGGCACGCCTCTCGAGGGCCTGATCGGAGAGGAAGAGACCTTCACCGCCGGCTGTGACCGCTTCCGCCACGCCAACACCTTCGAGGACGAGCGGACCCAGTTCTTCGCGTCGGCCGACTACCAGTGGGGCGATCACGTCACCACCTTCGGCGCCGACTACGAGGAGTACGAGCTCGAGAACCTCTTCGTGCCGGGATCGCGCGGCCGCTTCCGCTTCTTCGGCGACGACATCCTCGACGACGTCGCGCGTATCGACTACACCAACGTGCCGAGCAACGTCGCCCAGGACGGCGCAGCGGCCTGGGGCTACGAGAAGACCTCCGTCTTCGCCCAGGACGTCTGGCAGCTGACGCAGGACCTCGAGGTGAACTTCGGCCTGCGCTACGAGCGCTTCACGCAGGACGACGCGCCCATCCGCGATCAGGCCGTCCTCGCGACCTACGGTCGTGACACCTCGGCCAACCTCGACGGTCTCGACCTGCTGCAGCCGCGCGCCGGCTTCCGCTGGGACGCGCTCCCGTCGACGACCATCTCCGGTGGCTTCGGCCTCTTCGCCGGCGGCAACCCGCAGGTCTGGGTCTCGAACGCCTTCGCGGTGCCGACCACGACTGCGACGGTCCGCGACTTCGTCGATCCGGACATCTTCAACGTGCCGCAGGCGCTCCTCGACGAGGTCGCCGCGAGCAACGGCCTCGCCATCGACGCCATCGACGAGGACTTCGAGATTCCCTCCGACTGGAAGGCATCGCTGCGCGTCGACCACAACTTCGACGCGAAGATCGGTCGCTTCGACCTCGGCGACGACTACACCTTCACGGCCCAGTACCTGTACACGCGGACGCGTGACGGCTTCCTCTGGTCCAACGTCGCCCAGACGGAGCTGCCCGGCGTCTCCACGACCGGCACGGCGCCGGACGGCCGCGTGATCTACGCCGACCTCGACGATCTGGACATCGCGAACCTCACCGTCCTCGACAACTTCGACGACGGCGAGGCGCACACCCTCACCCTCGCGCTCCAGAAGCGCTTCGACAACGGCTTCGAGTTCGCGGTCAACTACGCCTATCAGGACGTCGAGATCACCACCGAGGGCACCTCCTCGCGCGGCATCTCGAACTGGCGCGGCATCCAGACGCTGGACCGCAACAACCCCGGCGCGGAAGTCGCCCCCTTCGAGATCGAGCACAGCTTCAAGCTCGCCCTCGGCTACGAGCGTGACTTCTTCCCCGGCCTCACGACCCGCATGGACGTGTTCGGCCGCATGTTCAAGAGCGATCCGTTCACGTACACCTTCGACGTCTCCGCGGGCAACTCGCTCTTCGGTCGCGCGGGTCTCGGTGAGGCGCCCTTCGACAACGCACCGCTCTACGTGCCCTCCGGCCCGAACGATCCGCTCGTCGTCTACGCAGGCGGCTTCGACCAGACCGCATTCTTCGACTACGTGAACGGTCGCGGCATCAAGCCGGGCACGCAGTCGGTGCGTGGCCAGGACGGCAACTGGAACAGCATCTGGGACTTCCAGCTGCAGCAGGAGCTTCCGGGCATTCCGGGCCTCGAGCGCGTCGTCGGCGAGAACCGCATCAAGCTGATCTTCATCGTCGACAACTTCCTCAACCTCCTCAACGAGGACTGGGGCACCTTCACGAACGGTCCGTCGAACAACGACAACGACCTCATCGACGCCGATCTGATCAGCGCAGCCGACCTCGCCGCCAACGGTGTGGACGGCGCAGCGGCGCTCGAGGGCGACTCCATGCGCACCACCTGCGTCGCCGCATCGGACTGCGTCTACCGCTTCAACCGCTTCTTCCCGGAGGAGTCCTTCGAAGCGGATCCCGACCGTTCCGTCTACCGCATCCGCCTCGGAATCCGCATGGACTTCTGATCCGGACGCACCGCGACACCGCAGTACCGGGAGGGGGCCAGTCGGCCCCCTCCTTCGTTTCGGCCCACCCCCGAACCTGAACAGCCGACCCAGGGTCATCGTTCAGGAAACCCGATCACGAACCGTGCCTCGACCCGCCGCCGCGCGTTCGCGTCCGCGAGGCATGGCCTATCCCCTCCACCGGGGAGCCGCTGCAACGACGCCGACACTCCAACGCGTGAACAGAGGCCCAGGGCTTCCGTTCACGTTCCTGAACGCGGGCCCAGGGCCTCTGGTCACATCCGTGAAGCGGGTCCCTGAGCCTTCGGCCGATGGCGGGCAGTCGTGACCGTCGGGTGAGCGGAAGCGAAAGGCCCGGCGCGGAGCGTTTCCTGAACAGGGGCCCTGGCCCCTTTGTTCAGGTTCGTCGTGCGGGGCGAGCTGGCGGATCACGCTACTGGGTGGCGGTTCTCGCCACGCGGGCCAGCCGACCGTTCGTCGGCACTCGAGGAAAATCCGCAACCCTTCAGACACTTGCCTCGTCCCAGATTCGTGGCACGGATCGTGGAATCGGTCTGCGCTGACACCAGGGCGCAGGGGCTGCGCCCAGGAACGGAACCGGGGGAAGCAGGACATGAAGTCGACGGACGACGCGGACGTCCCCGCCAGCACGGGCCCTTCGCTCATCGAAGCGTTCGCGCGCCACCGCGTGGCGGCGAACCTGCTCATGATCATGATGATCCTGGCCGGCGCCTGGGGCGTCGCCCACATCCACACGCAGCTCAATCCCCCGCAGACCCCACCGGAAGTCTGGGTCGACGTGACCTGGCCCGGCGCCAGTGCCGAGGACGTCGAGGGCCGCGTGACCATTCCCGTCGAGCAGGCGCTGCGCGGCCTCCGCGACATGCGCGAACTGCACTCGCGCAGCCGCCCGGGCCGCTCCAGCGTCTGGGTCGAGTTCGAGTTCGACGCCGACCTGCCCGCAGCCCTCGATCGCGTGAAGCAGGCCGTCGCCAACATCCGCAACCTGCCGTCCGCCATCGAGCCGCCGCAGATCCGCCTCGGCTACAGCCAGGAGCTCGTCGCCTCCGTACTCCTGACCGGCCCGGGCCAGCTCGAGGAACTGATCCCGCTGGCACGGGAGTTCGAGCGTGACCTCCTCGCCCGCGGCATCGAGGCCATCGAGATCGACGGCCTCCCGGAGCAGGAGCTCCGGATCATGGTCGCCTCGCGGACGCTGACGGCGGCCGGCACCACGCTCGGCGACCTCGCCACGGAGGTCCGACGCCTGTCCGCCGACGTTCCCGCCGGCACCGTGGGTCGGGCCCAGGGCCCGCGCGCCCTGCGCAGCCTCGACCAGCAGCGCTCCGTGCGCGGCTTCGAGGGCCTCTTCGTCGCCTTCGGCGGCGATCTCGTGCGCCTCGGCGATCTCGCGGAGATCGACGTGCAGAGCCGCGACGACGCCATCGAGGTCACGCACGGCGGCCAGCCCGCCATCGAGCTCTACCTCATGCGCACGGGCGACGGCGACGCGCTGCACATGGCAGAGGTCATGAATGCCTGGCTCGACGAGGTGCGTCCCTCGCTCCCCGAGGGCGTGCAACTGCACGTCATGAAGGAGGCCTGGAGCTGGATCGCCGAGCAGCTCTCCGTACTGCTCGCGAACGGCCTCTCGGGTCTGCTGCTGGTGATGGCCGTACTGCTCGTGTTCCTGTCCGGCCGCGTCGCCGCCTGGGTCGCGGTCGGCATCCCCGTGAGCTTCGCCCTCGCGCTCGCGATCTACTGGGGCGCCTTCGACGGCCGCATCCAGATCGTCTCACTCATCGCCTTCATCATGGCGCTCGGCATCGTGGTCGACGACGCCATCGTCGTCAGCGAGGACGCGGTCACGCAGTACGAGGGCGGCAAGAGCCCGCGGGAGGCAGCCATCGCCGGGGCCCGGCGCATGTTCGTGCCGGTGATGACCTCCTCGCTCACCACGCTCGCCGCCTTCGCCCCGCTCATCCTCTTCGGTGGCCCCATGGGCGAAGCGATCATCGCCCTGCCGACGGTGCTGCTCTGCATCATCCTCGCCTCCCTGATCGAGTGCTTCCTGGTGCTGCCGCATCACCTCGCGGGCAGCCTCGAGCGCAGCAAGCGCGGCGAGGAGAGCCGTTTCCGCCGCGCGGTCGACGCACGCTTCGACGCGTTCCGTGAGCGCGTGTTCCGCCCCGTGCTGCAGCGCGCCCTCGCCTGGCCCGGCGCGACGGTCTGCACCGCCCTCGCCGCCGTGCTCGTCGCCTTCGCCCTGGTGGCGTCCCAGCGCGTCGGCGTCAACTTCATCACCAACCTCGACATGGAGAGCGTGGAGGCGGCGGTGCAGTTCGCCGGCGGCACCAGCGAGACCCGCAGGAACGCCTTCCTGGAAGAGATCGAGACGGCGCTCGCCGAGACGCGCGACGAACTCGGCGAAGAGAACATCATCGGCTGGACGACGAAGACGAACTACACGCGCATCGAGCAGGAGCGTCGCTACGGCCCGGAGTACGCCTGGATCGACGCCGAGTACGCCCCGGAGAAGGCGCGCACGGCGGCGCCGCAGGCCTTCGTCGACACCTGGCGCGAACGTATCGAGGTGCCGCCCTGGGTGGAGGTGTTCGAGCTGCGCACCGGCGGCGGCTCGAACGGCGGCAATGCCGACCTGACGCTGCGCCTGCGCGGCCGCGACGCCACGGACCTCAAGAGCGCAGCCATCGAGCTGGCGGAGGTGCTGCGCGGCTACGAAGGCGTCACCAACGTCACCGACGACATGCCCTGGGGCCGCGAGCAGTGGATCTTCGTGCTCGGCCCGGCGGGCCGCGCCGCGGGACTCACGCCCGACGAACTCGGCCGCCAGCTCCGCAGCGCCTACAGCGGCGAGCGCGTGCAGATCTTCAATCGCGCCGACGAGGAACTCGAGGTGCGCGTGATGCTGCCGGAGATCGAGCGCAGCGACCTCGCCTCGCTGCGACGCTTCCCGGTGCGCCTGCCCGACGGCGCCATGGTGCCCCTCGGTTCCGTCGCCCGCCTCGAGGCGCGCCGCGGCATCGACGAGATCCGGCGCATGGACGGCGAACTCGCCGTGCGGGTGCACGCCTGGGTGGATCCGGGCGCCGGCAACGCCTTCGAGATCACCGGCGACGTGCGCGAACGCCATCTGCCCGGGATCGAACAGCGCTGGGACGTGGTATCGGGCCTGTCCGGTCAGTCCGAGCAGGACGCGATGATGATGCAGACCTTCGCCGCCGGCTTCCTGCTCACCTTCGTGTTCATCTACCTGATCCTGGCCTGGGTGTTCTCGAGCTGGACCTGGCCCGTGGCGATCATGACGGCGATCCCCTTCGGCCTCACGGGCGCCATCTTCGGCCACTGGGTCATGGGCATGGACTTCGGCGTCATGTCGATCCTCGCCTTCTTCGCCCTCACGGGCGTGGTGGTGAACGACTCGATCGTGCTGACGAGCTTCCTGCGCCGCCATCACGACGAGGGCATGCCGTTCCGTGAGGCCCTGGAACTCGCGGCGACGCAGCGCCTGCGCGCGGTCATGATGACGTCCCTCACGACCTGCGCCGGCCTCGCGCCGCTGATGTTCGAGCCGTCCTCGCTCGCGCTCTACATCGCGCCGATCGCGATCACTATCGTCTTCGGCCTCGCCTTCGCGACGGCACTCGTGCTGCTCGTGGTACCGGCCCTGCTGCTGCTCGTCGACAGCGGCACGAACGGGCTGCGGCACGCCGCCATCGCCACGAAGGACCGTCTGATCGAACGACTGCTGGCGGGCGCCTCGGCGCCCGGCACCGCTGCGCGCATGACCACGAACGATTCGACCACCGGAGGAACGCGGTGATGATGACTCGATTGACCGAACGCTTCGGCCGCACGCTGCACGGACGCCCCGGCCTGAAGCGCGCCGGCGTCGCCACGCTCATCCTCGTCGGCGGCATCACCACCGCCGGCGCGCTCGTGGCGACCACGCCTTCCACGCCCGCGGAAGAACCGGAGGAGCGTGCCTGGCCCGTCTCCGTGCAGGTCGCCGCCCCTGCGCGCCGTTCGCCGGTGCTGAGCCTCTTCGGGCGGGTCGAATCGGCCGCCGTCTCCGAGCTGGAGGCACGCGTCGCCGCGCCCATCGCCGAGGTGCTGGTGCGCGAGGGCGAGCGCGTCGAGGCCGGCCAGCTGCTGGTCCGCCTCGACGACGCGGAAGCGCGCCTCGCGCTCGCCGAGCGGGAGGCGGATCTGCGTGTCGTCCGCGCCGCCCTCGAACGCACGCGCAATGCGGCGGCGCTCGGGGCCCGCACCGCGGACGATCAGGCCTCGCTGCTCGCCATGGTCGACGAGAAGCTGGAGCGTTTCAGCTCGCTGTTCGAACGCGGCATGGTCGCGCGCGATGCCCTCGACGCGGTCCGCCGCGAGGCGAGCCGCGCCCGCATCGAGTTCGAGCGCCACAGCACGGATCTCGCGGACTTCCCGCATCGCATCGCGGAGGCGGAAGCGCAGGTGGCGCGCGCCGAGGTCGCCCGCGATCGCGCGGCGATCGAACTCGACCGTACGCGCGTCACCGCGCCCTTCCCCGGACCCGTCGCGCGTGTCGCCGTGGCGCGCGGCGATCAGGTCACCGTGGGCACGCCGCTGCTGACGCTCGTGGACGAGACCAGCGTCGAGCTCCGCGTACCCGTCCCCGCGGACGAGGCGCAGGCGCTGCGCGGCCGTCTGACCGCCGGCCGTTCCGCCGTGGCGGAAGCGAGGGCCGGCGACGAACGCCTGCAGCTGCCGCTCGCCCGTCTGGCCGGCGATCAGAAGGACGGCAGCCCCGTCGTGGACGCGTTCTTCCGTCTCG
>JAZBPO010000262.1:0-7863 GCA_036351675.1 Pseudomonadales bacterium | reverse complement strand
AGGAGGGCGCCCGCCACGGTCGCAGCTGCCGGTTCCAGCGCGATGAGGGTACCGTACACCGTCGGCGACACCCGCCTGATTGCATGAAACTCCAGCGAGAACGGCAGGGCCGTGGAGAACAGCGCAACCGCGAGCATCGCAACGAGCACGCCGCCCTGCGTGAACAACACCGGCGCCGAGACGACCGCCATGGGTGCGAGTAGCAGCGCACCGACGGTCATGCCGAGCGCGATGCCGCTGTTGCCGGGGTAGAGCGCGCCCACGCGGGTCGACAGCAGCACGAAGGACGCCCAGCCGATACCCGCGAGCGCCGCGAAGAGCATGCCGAGCGGGTCGTAGCCGGCGCCATCGAAGGGCGTCACGAGGCCGACGCCGAGCAAGGCGAGCGCCACCCAGATGCGCTCGCGCCAGCGCCTGGCGCTCCAGGCGGCAAGGCCGAGGGGCCCGAGGAACTCGATCACGACCACGACGCCGAGCGGAACGCGCTCGATGGCGAGATAGAAGAGCGCGTTCATGGTGGCGATGGCGACCCCGAAGACCGCCACCGCGACGACGGCGGAGCGATTCGCTAAATCGAGCCGCGGCCGCGAGACCAGCACCAGCATCAGCGCGGCGAAGGCGAGGCGCCAGGCCACCGTGCCGAAGGCGCCGAGCGCCGGAAAGAGCTGCGCCGCAAGGGCTGAGCCCACCTGGATCGACACGATGGCCGCGAGCACCATGAGCGGGGCGGGAACGGTGATGCGTGACCTCCTGGCGATGCGGGACCGCGGCAGCTGTGCGCGGACGGCGCGGCAGCATAGCTGGTGGCCGCCGTGCGTCACCTGCTACGGCATGAGCGCCACGAGCTCCGCGAGGCTCTCCACGCGGAGCTGCGGCTGCGCCTCCGACGGCAGGGTGACACCGCGCCCGGGGCGTCCCGCACGGCGATCCACCCAGACCGTATCGAGGC
Source organism: Pseudomonadales bacterium (assembly GCA_036351675.1). Lineage (GTDB taxonomy): Bacteria > Pseudomonadota > Gammaproteobacteria > Pseudomonadales > Azotimanducaceae > JAZBPO01. The sequence continues at coordinate 6,914 of JAZBPO010000262.1, read as the reverse complement.
CGAAGGTTTGCGCGGGCCCGACGTCGTGAAAGCGACTCTGGGCGACGTGCAGGATCTCGCCAGGCCCGATCCCGTGGCTCGCGCAGGCCGCGATCAGCGCTTCGAACATCTCGTCGTCAGGCTTGTAGGCACCGACGTCCTCCGCGGTCACCACCACATCGATCAGACCTTCGAGACGCTCGTGCGTCCGCGCGAAGGACGCCCGGTCGACGTTCGACACCACGCCCAGCAGCAGCCCACGCCCTTTGAGCGACCTCAGCGCCGCGAGCGTGTCCGGGAACGGCGGCCAGGCACCGATGGACTCGATGAGTTGCAGGCGCGCCTCTGGCGTCACGGCAATGCCGGCGTCTGCACCAAGCGCTGCGAAGGCTGCGCCGACCACTTCCCGATAGTTCTGCGCCGGTCGAATTCGCTGCTGACGGTACTGCGCGTCGGCGAAGCGCCCGAGCAGCTCGGCGATTTCGGTCTCGATCCCGTGCGCTGCAGCCCAGGGCGCGAGGTGACCGGCGAGGCCCGTGTCCCAATCGATCAGCGTTCCGTAGCAGTCGAAGGTCAGGGCCCGGTAGTCGGCGAGCTTGAGCATCGCAGTTCCCTCGCTGGCGCCTGCACGGCAGATAGGACAGTCACCGGGGCTGTTCGCTCGAACCCTCGCCGATCACCCTCAGCGTGTGGTGCGCCTCCGCGGGTTCCGCCAAGGCTGGTACCCGTTTCGTCCTGCATGATCGCGAAGAATCCTATGACAGGACGGGAGGGCTCGTACCGGCCGATCGGAGGCTGACGTCAGCGCCGAGCCGGGTGCCGGGCGGGACTGCCGCAGCCGCTGTGCGCGGATACGTCGAGGGTTCTGCTGTACGGATCCCGGCGAACTCGGGCCGGCCGGCCCCAGTGGCCTGCATCCGGCGCGCGCGACCGTAGGTCTGAGCCCGATCTCGGCGTTCCGCTCCGGGTCGAAGCGGGCCCGAGCGGCTACACTCCGTGAGATGAAACCAATCGACGATGCAGGCGTGCGCGAGGCCGTGACCTGGCTGGGCCGGCAGCACGGGCTCCGGCTCGCACTGCTGTTCGGTTCGGCTGCGCGTGACGCCCTGTACTCGGACAGCGATCTCGACGTCGCGGTGCTCGCCACGCGCCCGCTCACGGCGGAGGCGAAGCGCGCGCTCATCGAGGGGCTCGCACGCGCCTCGGGGCGGGCCGTGGATCTCGTGGACCTCTCGACGGTGGGCGAACCGCTCCTCGGCCGCATCCTCGCGGACGGTCGGCAGCGACGAGCACTACGCCGCGCTGGTCGTACGCGATCTCTTCGAGAAAGCGGACTTCCTCCCGTATCAGCAGCGCATCCTCGCCGAACGGAGGCAGAAGTGGATCGGGCGGTGATCGATCGCAAGCTCGAGTCCCTGCGCCGCTGCCTCCAGCGGGTGGAGGACCGTCGCCCCGCGACGCTCGAGGCACTGCTCGGTGACGCCGATGCCCAGGACATCCTCAGCCTCAACCTGACGCGAGCGGTGCAGCTCTGCGTGGACATCGCGGCGCACGTCCTCGCGGACGAGGACGTTCCCGCGCCCGAGACCATGGGTGGAACCTTCGTAGCGCTGGCCGCAGCCGGCGTACTCGACACCGAACTCGCCTGGCGCATGCGTGCGGCGGTCGGCTTCCGCACCGTCGCGATCCACAGCTACCAGGAGATCGACTGGGCCATCGTGTTCGCCATCGCACGAGAACGCCTCGGCGATTTCGAGCGCTTCGCTCGGGCGGTGGTCGACCGTCTGGAGGGCTGAGCCTCGCCTCCGCGTCGCTCGGCGCGGTCACCGGTCGCCATGCCGAATTCCCAGCGGCGAAGTGCCTGTCGGAGCCGAGCGCGGCCCGGGGCTCCTTCGGCCCCACGACCAGAAGTGGACGGGCGCGCTGACTGCGCGCCCGCAGACTGCCTCAGCTGCCGGTCCAGTTCGGCGCGCGCTTCTCCGCAAACGCCCGGGGCCCCTCCTTGGCGTCGTTGGAGGTGAACACCTCCTTCTGCAGCGGGATCTGCATCTCCCAGAGCTTGTCCTCCTCGATGCCGCTCGCGGCCCAGCGGACCAGCTTCTTCGAGGCGGCGACAGCGAGCGGCGCGTTCTCGGCGATGCGCTCGGCGAGGGCGATCGCGGCGTCCAGGGCGCCGCCGGGCTCCGTGACCGCGCTCAGCATGCCGGCCGCGAGGGCGTCCTCGGCGAGGATCGGCTCGCCGGTGAGCGCCATCTCCATGGCCTTCGCGTAGCCGACGCGGGCCGGCAGGCGGAACACGCCACCGGCCGCGGCGAAGAGACCCACCTTCACCTCGCGGATGCCGATCTTGGCGCCCTTCGACGCGACCAGCAGATCGCAGGTCAGCGCGATCTCGCAGCCGCCCGCGATGGCGAAGCCCTCGATGGCGGCGATGAGTGGCTTGCCGCAGCCCTCGCGGATGAACGTAGACAGGGGACCAATGTCCTCACCGCGGGCGAAGGCCTTCAGGTCCATGCCCGAACAGAAGCCGCGGCCGGCACCCGTGATGACGCCGGCAGTGAGACCGCTGTCGGCGTCGAGTTCGCGGACCGCCGCGAGCAGCCCGTGCGACAGGGCGCCGTTGATGGCGTTCATGGCGTCCGGGCGATTGAGCGTGATGACCATCACGCGGCCCCGGCGCTCGACCAGTACGGCGTCTTCCTGTGCTGCTTCACTCATGTGCGTGCTCCCTCCTGAGCTGGATTGGTTCGAGTGTGCACGCGGAGCATGCCCGCGCGCGGCGCCCGCACCAAGCCGGCGTCACGAGGCGCGGATCGCGCTGGACCGGCAGTTCTGCAAGACTCGGCTGCTCGCTCAGGGAGGGGAGACCATGGCCGAGACCGACGCCGGCATCCGCACGGCGCTGCCCGTGCGCGCGTCCGTGGTGGCGATGTGCTTCGCCGCGATCTTCGTCTGCTACATCGATCGGGTGAACATCTCCGTCGCGATCATTCCCATGGCGAAGGATCTCGGCTGGAGCCCGTCCACCCAGGGGCTCGTGCTCTCCTCCTTCTACGTCGGCTATCTGCTCATGCAGATCGGCGGCGGCCGCCTCGCCGATCGCTTCGGCGGCAAGCTCATCCTCGGCCTCGGCGTGCTGTCCTGGTCGCTGTTCACGATCCTCACGCCGCCGGCGGCCTGGCTCGGCTTCACGGCCCTGCTGCTGGCGCGCGTCGGCATGGGCCTCGGCGAGGCCGTCACCTTCCCCTCCGTCTACAACATGATCGCGCGCTGGGTGCCACCCACGGAGAAGGCCCGGGCCGTGGGCTTCGCGAACAGCGGCATCCCCGTCGGCACGGTGTTCGCGCTCGTCTGCACGCCGCTCATCGTCGAGCAGCTCGGCTGGGAGTGGGCCTTCTACCTGTTCGGGGGCGTCGGCGTACTCTGGTTCCTCGCCTGGCAGAAGCTGGTCACGGCGCGACCGGAGGAGCACGACCGTATCGGCGCCGAGGAACTCGCGCTGCTGCAGGGCCAGCACGCCGCGGACGGCGAGCAGACCACGCCGCCGCTCACGCACTTCCTGAAGAACCGCGCCATGTGGGCGATCATCGCCGCGCACTTCTGCAGCAACTGGACGCTCTACGTCGTCCTGTCCTGGCTACCGAAGTACGTCAACGAGGGCCTCGGTGTGAGCTTTGCCGCCGTGGGCCTCGTGGCCATGCTGCCGCACGTGGCGTCGCTGCTGTTCTACAACGTCTGGGGCAACGTCGCCGACCGCATGATCACCGCCGGCCACTCGGTCACCTTCGTGCGCAAGCTCATGCAGTCCATCGCCGCCGGCGGCCTCGCGGTCTGCCTGATCGCCATCGACTTCACGAACGGCCTGTGGGCGGCCATGACACTGCTGATCTTCGCCAAGATCCTCGGCGCCGCCGCGATCGGCGGCTATGCCGTGAACCACATGGACATCGGCCCGCGCCACGCGGGCACGCTCATGGGCATCTCGAACACGGCCGGCACGCTGCCCGGAATCATCGGCGTGTACGTGACGGGACTCATCCTCGAGCTCACCGGCTCCTGGGCGCTCGTGTTCCAGGTGACCGCGGGCGTCGCGCTCGTCGGCATGGTGATCTACCTGCTGCTGGCGAGCGGGGAGAAGCAGTTCGACTGACGAATCTGTCGAAGGAACGGCGCCCGCACGGACCATTGACGGCCGCGCCAGGCGCTGCCAGCCTCGGTCTTCATTCAGACCGAATTCGGATCGCGCATGCCCAGAAGCATCCTCAGCCTCACCGATTTCAAGGCCGGCGCTCGTGAACTCCTCGACGAGCTGGAGGCATCCGGCTCGTCCCTGGTGCTGACGCAGAACGGCCGCGCGCGCGCCGTCGTCGAGGACTACGCACGCCACGAAGCCCGCGAGCAGGCGCTCGTGATGCTCAAGCTCATGGTTCAGGGTGAGGCCGACGCCACCGAGGGACGGCTCGAGGATCAGAGCCGGCTCTTCGCCTCGCTGCGCCGCGAGTTCACCGACACCGGCGCGGATGACTGATCGACCGGTCCTCTGGACGCGCGCGGCACGGCGCGACCTCGAGGACATCGTCGCGAGCATCGCCGAGGATTCGACTGCGCGCGCCATGCAGGTGCTGGATCGCATCGAGCGGCGCACAGCGCTCCTGTCGTCGCTCCGCGCTCGCGGCCGCGTCGTGCCGGAGTTGCGCGCGATCGGCGTCGATCGCTATCGGGAGCTCGTCGAAGCCCCATGGCGCATCGTCTATCGAGTCGAGGCCGAGCGGACGATCGTGATGGCAGTACTCGACGCCCGGCGCGACCTTGCGGACATCCTGCTGGAAAGGCTCGTACGCAACTGAGCGTCCCTCCAGTCGACGCGGGCGGGAGCGCCTTTGCCGCGCCGGACGCGTTGCGCTAGTGTCCGCGCCCTTCGCGCGGGTCCCCTCGCCGATCCACGCCATGCGGCAGCCGAGGCGCCCGGCGCGGGCTGGCCGGGGAACGCCTGCAGCGCCCGCACCACGCATGCATCCCCGCGCCGCGTCGCACCTTCGATGCGTCCGGGCCCGGCCGCCTCCATCCGACAGGATCGCCCATGAGCTCCCTTCGCCAGGACTGGTTCGGCAACGTCCGCAACGACCTGCTCGCCGGCCTGGTGGTCGCGCTGGCACTGATACCGGAGGCCATCGCCTTCTCGATCATCGCCGGCGTCGACCCGTCCGTCGGCCTCTACGCGTCCTTCTGCATCGCCACCGTGATCGCCTTCACCGGCGGCCGGCCGGGCATGATCTCCGCCGCCACCGCGGCCATGGCCGTGGTCATGGTGACGCTGGTGAAGGAACACGGTCTGCAGTACCTGCTCGCGGCCACGGTGCTCACGGGGATGCTGCAGATCATCGGCGGCTGGCTGCGCATCGGCTCGCTCATGCGCTTCGTCTCTCGCTCCGTGATCACGGGCTTCGTGAACGCGCTGGCGATCCTCATCTTCATGGCCCAGCTGCCGGAACTCGTCGGCGTCAGCTGGGTGGTCTACGTGATGGTCGCGGCGGGGCTCGGGATCATCTATCTGTTCCCCTACGTGACCCGCGCCGTGCCCTCGCCGCTCGTGGCGATCGTGGTGCTGACGATCGTCGCCATGACGCTCGGCCTCGACATCCGCACCGTCGGCGACATGGGCACGCTTCCCGACAGCCTGCCCATCTTCCTGCTGCCCGACGTGCCGCTGAACCTGGAGACGCTGTCGATCGTCCTCCCCTTCTCCATGACCCTCGCGGCCGTGGGCCTGCTCGAATCGATGATGACCGCTTCGATCGTCGACGACCTGACGGACTCGCCATCGGACAAGAACCGCGAGGCCGTGGGCCAGGGCATCGCCAACATCGCCTCCGGCCTCCTCGGTGGCATGGCGGGCTGCGCGATGATCGGCCAGTCCGTGATCAACGTGAAATCCGGGGGGCGCGGGCGCACCTCGACGCTCGCAGCCGGTCTGTTCCTGCTCGTCCTGGTGGTGTTCCTGAGCGACGTCGTCGCGATCATCCCCATGGCCGCCCTCGTCGCGGTGATGATCATGGTGTCCATCGGTACCTTCGACTGGGCCTCGATCCGCCAGCTCCGGGAGCATCCGCCGAGCTCTTCGGTGGTCATGCTGTCCACCGTCGTCGTCGTCGTCGCGACGCACGATCTCGCTCGCGGCGTGCTCGTGGGCGTGCTGCTCTCGGGCTTCTTCTTCGCGCACAAGGTGGGCCGCATCCTCCACGTCGGCTCGAAGACCGACGCCGAGGGCTTCCGCCGCACCTACACCGTCACCGGCCAGGTGTTCTTCGCCTCCGCCGAGCGCTTCGTCGCGGCCTTCGACTTCCGCGAGGTGATCGACGAGGTCTGCATCGACGTCACGCGCGCGCACTTCTGGGACATCACGGCCGTGAGCGCTCTCGACAAGGTGGTGGTGAAGTTCCGCCGCGAGGGCACGCGCGTCGAGGTCGTGGGCATGAACGAGGCGAGCGCGACCCTGGTGGACCGCTTCGCCGTGCACGACAAGCCCGATGCCGTCGAACAGCTGATGGGGCACTGACGTGGCCGAGCAGACGCCGCCCCTCGACGACGAGAAGATCCTCGCCTGCGTCGACCGCTCGCGCTTCGCGGACTGCGTCGCCGACTACGCGGCCTGGGCCGCTCGCCGCATCGGCGCGCCGCTCGAGTTCCTGCACATCCTCGACCGCCACCCGGAACGGGGCAGCGGCGAGGACCACAGCGGCGCCATCGGCATCGACGCCCAGGCCACGCTGCTCTCGGAACTCGCCGACAAGGACGAGGCGCGCAGCCGCGAGGCCCGCGATGCGGGCCGCGTGTTCCTCGCGCGCCTGCTCCGCGAGGGTCTCCTCGAGTTCGCCATGGCGCTGGCGCACGTCCACCTCGGGCGCGCCGGCGGCGCTGGCGCGTTCGCGCCGGCT
>JAZBPO010000261.1:0-4448 GCA_036351675.1 Pseudomonadales bacterium | reverse complement strand
CGGCATCGACATCCGGGACGTCGCCAGCAGCGAACTCCGGCGCCGCATCGGCGTCGTCCTGCAGGACTTCCACGTCTTCTCGGGCTCGATCCTCTCGAACATCACCCTCGACGATCCCGCCATCCCGCGCGAGCGCGCCATCGCCGCGGCGCGCATGGTCCATGCCGCGCCCTTCATCGAGGCGCTTCCCGAGGGCTACGACACGCCGCTGGCGGAGCGCGGTCAGAACCTCTCCCAGGGCCAGCGCCAGCTCCTCGCCTTCGCGCGCACGCTGGCCGCCGACCCGGAGATCCTGGTCCTCGACGAAGCCACGGCCTCCATCGACACGGAGACCGAGCGCCTCGTACAGGACGCCGTCGCCCGGGTCACCGAGGGCCGCACGGCCATCGTCATCGCTCATCGCCTGCAGACCATCGAGGAAGCCGACCGCATCCTCGTGGTCGAGCACGGCCGCATCCGCGAACTCGGCACCCATGGCGAGCTGCTCGCGCAGGGCGGGCTCTACGCCCGACTCCACGCCATGCAGTTCCAGGAGTGAGCGCCGCGCGCCTGCAGCAACTTCTCCGGTGCTAACATCCCGCGCCGTCACGGACTTCAGGGGGACAAGATGGCGCTCGTACTCGACGAGGATCAGGGTCTGATCCAGGACACGGCGCGGGAGTTCTGCACCGCTCGCGCACCGGTGTCGCAGCTCCGCACGCTCCGCGATACGCAGGACGCCCTCGGCTACTCCGCCGACGTCTGGCGCGAGATGGCGGAGCTCGGCTGGGCCGGCATCGTGATCCCGGAAGCCCACGGCGGCACGGGCTTCGGCTGGCAGGCCCTGGGCGTCATCCTCGAGGAGACGGGCCGCACGCTCACCGCTTCTCCCCTCTACGCCACCGTCATGCTCGGCGCCGCCGCGCTGCTCCGCGGCGGCAGCGACGCGCAGCGCGCCGATCTGCTGCCGCGCGTCGCCGCCGGCGAGCTGACCTTCGCCCTCGCCCTCGAGGAGAGCGGCCAGCACAGCCCCTGGGGCAGCGCGCTCACCGCGAAGGCCGGCGGCGACGGCCACGTGCTCGACGGCGAGAAGACCTTCGTCATCGACGGCCACAGCGCCGACACGCTCGTCGTGGTGGCGCGCACCTCGGGCACCGCCGGTGAACGCGACGGCCTCACGCTGTTCCTGGTTCCGGGCGACGCCGAGGGCGTCACGCGCACGCGCACCGTCATGGCCGACGCGCGCAACGCCGCCCGCATCGCCTTCGACGGCGTGCGCGTCGGGGCCGATGCCGTGATCGGCCGCGTCGACGCCGGCGCCGAGATCCTCGACCCGGTCCTCGACGGTGCTCGCATCGGCATGGCCGCCGAGATGCTCGGCACGGCCACGGAGGCCTTCGAGCGCACCGTCGCCTACCTGAAGGAACGCAAGCAGTTCGGCGAACTCATCGGCTCCTTCCAGGGGCTGAAGCACCGCGCCGCCGACGCCTTCACGGAGCTGCAACTGTCGCGCTCCGTCGTCATGGACGCACTCACGGCCCTCGACGAGGACCGCGACGACGTACCGCTGCTCGCGTCGCTCGCCAAGGCCCGCATGGGCGAGACGCTCAACCTGATCAGTCGCGAGGCGATCCAGATGCACGGCGGCATCGGCATGACCGACGAGTACGAGATCGGCTTCTTCCTGAAGCGCGCACGCATCCAGGAAGCCACCTTCGGCGGCGAGCGCTTCCACCGTGACCGCTACGCGGCCCTGTCCGGCTACTGAGCGAGAGGACGCCATGGACCTGAGTTTCAGCGACGCCGAAGAGGCTTTCCGCGCGGAGGTGCGCGAGTTCTTCGCCACCGAGCTCACCGACGAGCTGCGCGAGGCCGGACGCCTCATGACCAGCGTCTACTCCAGCAAGGCGCACGCGCTCGCCTGGCAGAAGATCCTCTTCGACCGCGGCTGGCTCGTGCCGTCCTGGCCCGAGGAGTACGGCGGCTGTGGCTGGAGCCTCACGCAGCGCTACATCTTCGCCTGCGAACGTGCCCGGGCGCGTCCGCCGGCGCTGTCTCCCATGGGCCTGTCCATGCTCGGCCCGGCGCTGCTCGGATGCGGTACGAAGGAACAGAAGGACTACTACCTGCCCCGCATCCTCCGCGGCGAGGACTACTGGTGCCAGGGCTACTCGGAGCCGCAGGCGGGCTCGGACCTCGCCTCGCTCCAGTGCCGCGCCGAACGCGACGGCGACGCATACGTGCTGAACGGCACCAAGATCTGGACCACGCACGCGCAGTACGCGACGCACATGTTCTGCCTCGTGCGCACGGCGCAGATGGACCGACCGCAGCGTGGCATCACCTTCCTGTTGCTCGACATGCGCAGTCCCGGCGTCACCGTGGATCCGATCGTGTTCGCCTCCGGCGCGGCGACCCAGGCGACGGTCTTCTTCGAGAACGTGCGCGTTCCGGTCGCGAACGTGGTGGGCGAGGAGAACGACGGCTGGACCGTCGCCAAGTACCTGCTCGAGTTCGAGCGGGGTGGCGGTGCCGCGGCGCCGGGCCTCATCGAGGCGATCGGCGATGCGCGCGAACTGCTCGCACCGCTCCCCGATCAGGAGCGCGCCGATGCGGGGCGCCGCCTCGACGCGCTCGAAGCCGGCGTCCGCGCCCTGGAGATCGCCGAGCTGCAGAGCCTCGCCGAGACCGAGCGCACCGGCTCGCCGGGCGCCGGATCGTCCATGCTCAAGCTCAAGGGTACGGAACTCTCGCAGGCCATCACCGAGATCGCCGTCGAGGCCGCCGGCTGGCACGGCGCCGTCCATCAGCCGGACGCGACCCGGGCGGGCAGCAACGTGGAGCCCATCGGCCCGGCAGGTGCCGTCACGGCGGTGCCCTTCTATCTGAACAATCGCGCTGCGACGATCTACGCGGGCTCCTCCGAGGTGCAGCGCAACATCATCGCCAAGGCCGTGCTCGGCCTGTGACGACCCGCTTCTGGATGGTCCGGCACGGGCGTATCTCCGCGAACGTCACGGGCCACTGGCACGGCTCGACGGACACGCCCCTCGACGAGGTGGGCGAACGGCAGGTGGAGCGCGTCGCCGCGTGGTTCGCGGCGGCCGACCACCCGGTGACGGCGGTCTACACGAGTCCGCTCCAGCGCACCCACGGCACGGCGCGCGCCATCGCCGCCGCGCTCGGTCTGGAAGCGCAGCCGCACGAGGATCTGCGCGAATACGGAATCGGTGAACTCGAGGGCACGCACTACTCGGAGCTGCTGGGCGCGCTGGGCTTCTTCGAGCGCATCCGGGAGGATCCGCACTGGGCGCCCGACGGGGGCGAATCCCTGCATGCCGTCGTCGCGCGCATGCGCGCTTCGCTGGAGGCCTTCGCCGAGCGTCATCCGGGTGAAGACGTGGTGATCGTCAGCCACGGCGCCGCCATGGGTCTGCTCTACGGCCAGCTCCTGCACGACGACCCTTTCGCCTGGCGCGACTATCACGTGGAGAACTGCAGCGTGAGCGAATTCCGGCTCCATCCCGCGCCGGCACTCGGGCGCTTCAACGAGACCGGTCACCTGACGGACGATTGACTGCCGGGTCGCCGGCAAAAAAAGACCGCGGGCAGGCCGCGGTCAGCAGTTGGTCGCCACATCTCGAGCCGGCTCGCTCGGCGACCCCAGGGGGTTCGGTGCGATGCGCCGCGTCCGCTTCCGGACGCGACGGCCTTGGAATCCTTCAGCAGGTCTCGAGGTCGGCGGCGGTCAGCGCATCGAGCACCACGGCCACGGCCACGCACACCGCGTCGAGCGTCTCGCGCTCCCCGGAGACGAGCATCTCGGCCACGATCTCCTCGCGGGGGATGGCGATGTAGAGCGGTTCCGGGCGCGTCTCGAACTGACCCGCGTAGACTTCGTAGGTGCTCGGCAGCTGGTACATGGATGCGTCTCCCGTTCCGTGAAATCGCCGTCACTGTACAACCAGCAGGAGCCGTGCCAGCTTTCCCCATGACCAGCCAAATATCTGATTTTTATGGTTTATTCATGAAATTCGGGATCGCGAGGGAACGCCGCCGGAGGGACGCAGAGCGTCAGCTCGCGGACGCTGTGCGTCAACTCGTCAGCGTTTCGGCCGGAGCCCTCGGGTGACGCAGGGCGTCCGCGTGCCGGAATCGGCCACCCCCTTGCCGGGGACGCAGGACGCCGCCGAACGCGAGGCGGCCTTCGCGCGCGAGGTGGAGCGGCACCTGCTACGCAACTACCTCGCGCATCTCGCCCACGGTCTGCTCGGCCAGACGGGTTTCCGGCTCCTGAACGCACCGACCTTCCTGCCGGCCTACGTCCTCATGCTGTCCGGGGGCTCCGACATCGCCGTCGGCTTCGTGCTCTCGCTGCAGGCGCTCGGCATGCTGATCACGCCGACGATCGGTGCGAACCTCATCGAACACAGGACGCGCGTGCTGCCCGTCGGCTTCGTCACCGGGGG
>JAZBPO010000260.1:0-16362 GCA_036351675.1 Pseudomonadales bacterium | reverse complement strand
TGGTGTGCGTGGCGTCCACGACCTCGCCCACGTCGCGGCGCAGGAGCGTGCGGGCGAGTGACGTCTTGCCGACGTTGGTGTGCGAGATGAGCACGAGCTGCACTGCGGCCACTCAGTCGGCCTCCAGTTCGAGGACCTCGGCGCCGTGTGCCTCGGCCAGGCGCGACCAGGCCGCGACGCGGCTCCTGCGGCGATCACGCTCCGCGGCATAGGCGGCGGTGTCGACGGCGACCAGCAGGGGGCCGGCGTCCGCGCCGGCGCGGGCGAAGCCGTCGAGGAGCGGGCCGTGCACCTCCTCCTCCGGCGTCTGCGCGGCGCTCACGAGTATCACGATCTCCTGGCCCACGTCGGCGCCGGCGTCGGCGGACGGCTCCGCGTCCCAGCGCAGGGGCTCGCGCCGATCGGTGACCGCGTAGGCGCCGAAGCGCGCCACCAGCGCCTCGGTGAGACGTTCGTGACTGCGAGGTCCGGGTCGGTAGCCGACCGGCTGGACGCGCACGTCGACGCGGCGCCCGCTCGCGCCGGCGAGGCGCGTGCGCAGCCAGGGATCGTCGTCGAGCGGCAGGCGTTCGAGGCCACGACGCAGTGCGACGGACGCGAGCAGGCAGCGCGGCAGGACGGCGGCGGCGAGCAGCGTCGTCGCCCAGAGATGGACCCAGGGCGCCGCGGGGACGCCCGCGCCGGCGAGCCGTGCGAAGCCGTCAGCGTCGGGCAGGGGGATGCCGGTGACGAGCGAAGCCGGCCCGAGCACGAGGCGGGCGAGCACGGCGACCTGCGAGGCATCGAGGAAGGTGCTCTCCCAGCGTGCCAGGTACGCCGTTCCGAGGCCGTCCAGATACAGGCCGGCGATGGCGCCGAGCGCGATCGCCGCGGCCCCCAGATGCAGCGTCGCCGCCCAGCGTGCGGCGAGCGGTGCGCGCGCGCGGCCGAACCAGTCGCCCGCGAGCCGGCGCGCATCGCCCGCTTCGACGGCGCCGAGGTGCCGCGTGATGCGGGTCGCGAGTGCTGCCGGGATCGCAGTCCCCGTCGTCCTGTGGCGGCCCCGGCGCAGGGCACCGGCGGCGAGGAGGGCGAACACCACCAGCTGCCAGCCGAGCAGTCCGAGCAGGGGCGGCGTGAGGATGTTCAGCTCGCCGCCGCGACCGAGGCCGGCGCCCGCGAGACCCAGGCAGAAGGCCGCGGCGACGAGCCAGGGGCCCGGCAGTCGACCGGTGAACCAGCCCCGCAGGGACCAGAGGCGCCGCAACCGTGGCGCTTCGCCGCAGTGCTCCCGGGCCTGCCGGAGCAGCGCGTCCGGGGTGGCGCCGGCGGTCTGCACGCCGGCCACCGCCGGCTCCGGAGCCCGGTCCCGGAGCAGAGTGAGGGCGAAGGCGTCCTCGAGGGAGCCGCTGACGGTCGACGCCACTCAGTCGCCCCGAAAGCGACCGTCGCGGCCCTCGCGGAACGCCGCCATGCCCTCGGCGAAGTCCGCGCTCGAGGCGGTCACGGCCCACTGGTCCTGGTCCATGTGCATCACGGCGCGGTCGAAGGCGTCGCTCACGGCGTTGACGCTCTGCTTGATCATCTGCATCGCGAGGGGCGGTTTCGCGGCGCATTCCGCGGCCAGTTCCCGGGCGGCGTCGAGTGCCTGCCCGGGCGGAGTCATCGTGTCGACGAAGCCCCAGCGTTCGAGTTCGGGCGCGGCGTGCTTGCGGCCGAGGCCGATCATGAGCTTCGCGCGCGCGGGTCCCACGAGACGCACGCACAGGGGCAGGGCCTGCCACTGGAGGTTCATGCCGAGATTGACTTCCGGGTAGCCGCAGAAGGCGTTCTCCGCGGCGATGCGGAAGTCGCATGCGCTGGCGATGCAGCAGCCGCCGCCGAGTGCGGCGCCCTCGACGGCGGCGATGGTGACGGCCTCGATCTCGCGCACGGCGCGGACGAGATCCGCGCCGATGCGTCCGGCGCGGCGGGCGGCGAGGCGGGTGGCGCCGACGGCGCGCTGTTCCGTGAGATCGGCGCCGGCGCTGAAGTGGCGGCCGTTGCCCGTGAAGATCACGACCCGTGTCTCGGGGTCGTCGTGGAAGGCCTCCGCGCAGGCGATGATGTCGCTCATGAGGCCGCGGGACAGAGCGTTGGCCGCCGCGGGGCGGTCGAAGCGCACGATCGTCACGGCGCCCTGACGCTCGATGGCGAGGTTGTCGTACTTCACGTTGTACACCCGGCTGTGCTCCGGGCGACACTAGCACAGGCCGCGAGGTCGGCCGGGCAGGTGCCGACCCGAGGTGAGGCGCCTCGCTCGCGGGGCATCCGTCAGGATCGTGGCAGGCAGCCGCCGGGGAGGCGCGGGTCGTGCAGCAGGATTCCAGTGTCCGGGCGCGGGGCGCCGCGGCGGCACGGCCCCTGCGGCTGTTCGTCGCCTGTGTCCTCGCCTGGCTGATCCCCTACGCGATCTTCTCCCTGTTCCTCGCCGTCGCCGAGCTTCGTCCGCCCTTCGACGCGATCCCGGTGCTCGACCCCCTCGTCACGGCCTACGTGCTGCTCTCGGGCGTCGCCGCCGGCGGCTGGATCGTGCTTCGCTACCGGGCGCTCCTCGCGCGCGATGCGGCCGGCGCGCGAACTCCGGGTCGGTGTGCGCGGGCTCCTGAAGAGCCTGCCGCTGATCGTCTTCGCCTACTGCCTCGTCGGCACCATCGGCGCCCTGGCCATGGTCCCCGGCGAGGCGCTCGGGTCGCACAGCTTCTGGGGCGCCGCGGAGCTGCTCTCGGCCGTGCTCGGCGTGTTCGTGGTCTTCACCTACATCCTGCTGCCCCTCGGCCTGCTCTGCCTCGACGAATTCGGCCTCGCCTTCGGACACGTGCTCGAGGGCAGGGGCGTCGTGTCCATGTGGCTGCGGACCTCGCCCGGCGTGCTCATGGTGGCCATGATCGGCACGGCCCTGGTGCTGCAGGAGTACCTTCGCACCGGCGAGGTCGCGGCGGCGCCGCTGGCGCTGGTCGCGACCGTGATCCCCTATGCGATCGTGATCATGCTCCTGAACATGCGCTACACGACGCACTCGCTGAACTCCATCGGCGCTTTCCTGGGTGCCGCGGCCGCGGGGCGAAAGCAGGAGGCCGCGGAGCTCCGGGTCGAGTCCCTCGATCAGATCGGCGTCATGGTGATGCAGGTGCGTGAGCTCGTCCGGCAACTGGAGGCCAGCGAGGCGCGGGTCCGCGGGTTCGCCGATGCGGCCTCGGATCTGTACTTCGAGACCGACGAGGCCGTTCGCATCACCTGGGTGTCCGAGCGCGTGGAGGCGATCACCGGCTTCCCGCCGCACATGATCGTCGGGCGCTCCTTCCGGGAGGTCGTCGAGGATCTCGGCGTCGAGTTCCCGCGCGAGCAGGCGGAGCAGATCTGGTCCTGTCAGCCGTTCCGTGACCTCGTGATCACGCTGCCGCGCCCGGACGGCGCCGAGCGGCGCCTGCGCGTGAGCGGCGTGCCCATGTTCGACGCGCAGGGACTGTTCACGGGCTACCGGGGCGTCGCCACGGACGTCACGGACATGGTGCTTGCGGAGGAGCGGCTGCGCGAACGGGAAGTGCAGCTCGCGCAGGCCCAGAAGATGGAAGCCGTCGGTCAGCTCACCGGTGGCGTGGCACACGACTTCAACAACCTGCTGCTGGTCGTGGCGGGCAACCTCGAACTCGCCCGCGACGAGGGCGACGCCGAGGAGCGCCGACAGCTCCTCGATGCGGCGCTCGAGGCGTCGCAACGCGGCGCGGGCCTCGTCCAGCACCTGCTCGCCTTCTCCCGGCGCCAGGTGCTGCGGCCCGAGGCCGTCGACCTGCGTGCGCGTCTCGAATCGCTCATCACCCTGCTGCACACGACGCTCGGTGAGCGTGTGGATCTGCGCGTGGAGCTGGGCAACGAACTGCACCATCCCCTCGTCGACGTCGCTCAGCTCGAGAGCGCGCTGCTGAACCTCGCCATCAACGCCCGCGACGCCATGCCGAAGGGCGGCCGGCTCACGGTGCGTGCGGGGAACCGGCGCCTGGTGGGCGGCGAACACGATCTGCCGCCCGGCGACTACGTCGAGATCCGCATGGAGGATTCGGGGGTCGGCATGTCGCCCGCCGTGCTCGAGCGGGTCTTCGAACCCTTCTTCAGCACGAAACCGGTCGGCGCCGGCACCGGTCTCGGCCTCTCGATGGTCTACGGTTTCGTCACGCAGTCGCGCGGCGCGGTGGACGTCCGCAGTACCGAGGGGGTGGGCACGACGGTGACGCTGCTGCTCCCGGTCGCCGACGGCGTCGCCGACGGTATCGCCGAGGTGCGTGCCGAGGTGCGTGCCGAGGAGCCGGAGCAGGTGGAGCGCGAGCGCCGCGGCGAGCGCATCCTCATGGTCGAGGACGAACCCGCGGTCCGCAGGGCCGTCATGGGGGGACTCGAGGCGGCGGGCTACGAGGTCGTGCCCGCAGAGGACGGAGACGCCGCGCGCGCCCTCGTCGATGCGGGTCTCGTCGTCGATCTCGTGCTGAGCGACGTGGTCCTGCCCGGCTCACGCTCGGGCGTGGATCTCATCGCGGAGCTGCGTCGGGAGCTGCCGTCGCTCCCCTGTCTGCTCATGTCCGGCTACACGGACGATCATCTCTCGGAGGCGCCGCCAGAGCTCGAGGGCGTGACGCTGCTGCAGAAGCCCTTCCGCATCCGCCAGCTCGTGGCGCACGTCGACGCGCTGCTCGAGGCGCAGCCAGGGGGCGCGTCGCGCCGGCCCCGACTCGTCGCCGTCGGGCCCGGCCCGGACGACGGCAGGCGCTGAACCGGGACAGGCCCCGGCTTCGTCGCGCGCGGGTGCCCGGACCGCACGGCGACGTCCCGTCTAGCTGGCCGGCTCCGACGCCGTCCGGTCCCTCAGCCAGGCCTCGACGTCGGCCACGGCACCGCGGAAGACGACGCGATCCTGCTTGCCCTCGAGCTGATAGTCGTACATCGGGTCGTAGTACTCGACGAGCAGCCGTTCGATCCACCCGCGGTGTGCGTCCAGCTCGCCGGCGTCACGATGCCGAGCGAGCGCATGCTCGAGCAGCGCTGCGATCTCGTCGTGGCGTGCGCCGCCGAGGCGCCGCCGGATGCGACCGAGGCCGTCCCTGAGCTGAGCCGCGAAGGACTCGAAACCGGCCTCTTCGCCGGCCGCGGCCTGGTGTTCGCTGCAGGCGCCCACGACGTAGGCGTCGAGGGTCACGTCGACGCGGAACTCGAGCGGCATCTCGACCAGGGCGATGGGTGCAGCACTCATGTTCGCGACGAGTTCCGCGGGCACGGAGAGGCGGCCGACGTTGCGCGACTCGTCCTCGATGGCGATCGGCGCGTCGTCCGCCGCCCGGAGTTCGAGCAGGCGCAGCGCGAGGCGATTCTCGAAGTCGACGGGTGTCGGCTGGCCGCCCACGCGGCGGCCGAAGGCGGACCCTCGGTGACGGGCGAGGCCTTCCAGATCGATGCTTCGCGACAGCCTTTCGATGATCCCGGTCTTCGCCGTGCCCGTGCGGCCGCCGACGACCGCGAGGCGAGCCTGTCCGGCGAGTTGCTCGAGTCGTCCCAGGAGATGGGTGCGGAGTGCCTTGTAGCCCCCCTCCACGAGCGCGACGTGGCGCCCGGTCCCGGCGAGCCAGTCCTGCACGACGTGCGAGCGCTGGCCGCCGCGGAAGCAGTACAGGACGCCCTCGGGATGGGCGTCGCACCAGGCGCACCAGGCCCGCAGACGCGCCTCCCGGACGGCCCCGGAGACGATCTCGTGGCCGAGCGCCCGCGCGGCCTCCGGTCCCTGCCGCTTGTAGCAGGTGCCGATGCGCGCGCGTTCGTCGTCGGTCAGCAGGGGCAGCGAGGTGGCCCGGGGGATGCTGCCGCGCGCGAACTCCACCGGTGCCCGCAGATCGAGCAGCGGCG
The DNA here is from genome assembly GCA_036351675.1 of Pseudomonadales bacterium. Taxonomy (GTDB): domain Bacteria; phylum Pseudomonadota; class Gammaproteobacteria; order Pseudomonadales; family Azotimanducaceae; genus JAZBPO01. The sequence continues at coordinate 10,455 of JAZBPO010000260.1, read as the reverse complement.
TATGCGCGAGGAGCAGGGCGTCGAATTCGGAGGAAGCTACGGAGCGCATGGAGGACCGCAGGCGTGCCGGCTCAGGGCACGTCCTCGGTGACCGTGCCGCCGCTCTCGAACAGCTCGAGATGCTCGCGGAGTACCGGCAGATAGGCGGGAGCAGTGCCGGCTGCGGTTTCCTCCGCCTCGGCGATCGCCAGGGCTTCGCGCTGCAGGCGCGCGGCGTTCTCGAAATCGCCGACGGCGGCGTGCGCCGCGGCCCAGGTGTCGATGTAGGCCGGATTGCTCGCGGCGCGGCCGTCCGCTTCCATGAGGCGGTCCATGAGCGCGAGGCCTGCGGCGGCGTCGCGCAGGGCCCGGTCCTCGGCGACGACCAGGATCCAGGCCACGCTGTTCACGAGCTCCGCATCGCTGCTGTTCTCGGCGGCGCGCTTGAACCAGGAGACAGCCAGCTCGGGGTCCCGCTCCGCGTGCTCGCCGTCGGCGTGCAGGGTGCCGAGCAGCATCATGGCCTCCTCGGAACCGCCGCTGCGCGCCGCGTCGTCGAGCCAGCCGTAGGCGCGCGCGTCGAAGCCGGCGCCGTCGTCGGTGCTGAGCAGATGGCGCGCGTAGAAGAGACGCGCGTCCGTGTGCCCCTGCTCCGATGCCGAGACGAGCAGCTCGACGGCGGCCTCGCGGTCCTCGGAGACGAACTGGCCGTTGTAGCGCAGGCGCGCGAGCATGACGACGGCGTCGAGATTCTCGCGTTCCGCGGCCTGCTCGAGGAGTGCGACGCCGGACGGCTGGTTCTCCTCGCCGAAGTGTCCGGAGAGATAGAGCTGGGCGAGGTTGTACATGGCCGAGGAGGAGCCCTGGCCCACCGCCAGCAGGAACTGATCGACGGCGGCGTCCAGCAGCCGCTCCGCATCCTCGCCGCTCCGGGCCGCCGCGAGGGAGCCGTAGATCACGCCGAGCATCTCGCGGGCCACGAGATTGCCGGCCTCGCTCGCCGCCTGCAGCCACTGCACGGCGCGGGAGGCATGTTCCGGCCCCCGCTGCCAGAGTTCTATCGCATGGGCCGTCTGCGCCGCCGAGTCCCCGGTGGACGCGCGCGTGGCGACGACCTGCGAGGGCGCGGGTCCCTCGCCGCCGCCCACGGCCGCTGCCAGCCCCGCGGCGGCACGGAAGGTGGGCGTCAGATCGAAGCGCTGCTCCGTGAGCAGGCGCGCACCGCGCTCGCGCACGCGGGTGACGAGCAGCAGGCTCGGCGCCGCGTCGTCGGCCTCGTAGAAGGCGCCGACGACCTCGGTACGCTGCTGTTCCAGCCAGGCGTAGGCCTGCGGTGCACTGAGCACGCGGCGGGGCGACGTGGCGCTGCCGTCGCCGGTGGCGCCGATGGCCGTGGCGATGGCTTCGCGGGCACGGACGTGCTGCGCCGCCTGCTCCGCATCGCCTGCGGCGAGGGCCGTGCGGTGACGCAGTTCGTGCGCGCGGAGATCGCCGTAGTAGAGGGCGAGCATGCGCTCGGCGAAGTCCACCGGAGTCACGTCGGGGCCGGGTCCGCGTTCGTGCAGGGCCCCGAGTTCCTCCAGACGCTGCTGGAAGTCGGGCAGGCGCAGGAAGGCGTCGTCGAGGGCGCCCCAGTCCTCGGAGCGGCCGGCCTCGAGTTCCGCGACGAGACGGTCGTAGTCCGGCATGCCCTCGCCCGTGCTCGCGCAGCCCGCGATCAGCAGGATCGAGAGCAGGAACAGGGGAAATGCCGGCGTTGCTGAAGGCGATCGCAAACTGAAGTGCTCGCTCCGGGCCCGCGACGGCGTACGATAGCAGATCGACGCACCGCAGCCGTTCGGAGCTCCTCATGAATCTGTTTCGCAAGAAGGTCGAGATGCCCGCCGCAGAGCGCGCCCTGCCCGGTCGCACGGAACGGATGCCCGTCCCGGAAGCGCACTTCGTGCACGGCCGGACGCTCGTGCCGCCGTTCCCGGAGGGCCTCGAGACCGCCGTCGTCGGCCTCGGCTGCTTCTGGGGCGCCGAGCGGCGCTTCTGGCAGACGGAGGGCGTCTGGACCACGGCCGTCGGCTATGCCGGTGGCTTCACGCCCAATCCGACCTACGAGGAAGTCTGCAGCGGTCTCACGGGTCACACGGAAGTGGTGCTCGTCGTGTTCGATCCGGAGGTCATCGATTTCGAGGGGGTCCTGAAGGTGTTCTGGGAGGCCCACGATCCGACCCAGGGCATGCGCCAGGGCAACGACGTGGGAACGCAGTATCGCTCGGCCGTGTACACGACGAGCGACGCCCAGCTCGCGATCGCGGAGGCGAGCCGCGAGCGCTATGGCCGCGCGCTGCTCGACGCCGGCCACGGTGGCATCACCACGGAGATCGCCCCCGCGGGCCCGTTCTACTATGCGGAGCCCTACCACCAGCAGTACCTGGCCAAGGTGCCTGACGGGTACTGCGGTCTCGGTGGTACCGGGGTCAGCTGTCCGCTGCCCACCGGCGTCAGCGCCTGACGCGGCGCGCGGCAGGCCTCAGCGGCCGGGCGCGGCGCTCCGGAGCGGCCTTGCGTCGGCCAGCGTGCGGCGGCCCGCGGCGATGACCTCGCGCGCGGCGTGGTCCTCTCCACTCGCCCTCAGGGCCTGCGCGAGCACGAGCCAGCACTCGGCGCAGCCGGCGGCGACGCGCTCCGTCGAGAGGAGTCGTTCGACGCCTGCGGAGGCCGCCTGCGGATCGTGCAGCGCGGTGCCGTCGTTCAGGGTCAGGGCGCGCGCTGCGGCGAGGACCGCTTCGACGTCGGTCGATTCCCTCGCGACCGAGGCCCACAGCGCCCGGGCGCGGGCGTGGTCACGCGCCACGTGGCGGCCCGTGGCGAGCAGATCGCCCAGGAACAGGCGCGCGTCGTCGGAGCCCGCGGCCGCGGCCGCGGCCAGCAGGGCGACGGCATCGTCGTCGTCCTCGTCCGCTTCCTCCAGGCGGAGCACGGCCAGCTCGTAGGCCGCTTGCTCGTCACCGGCTCGGGCCGCGGCGCGCAGCAGCGCCTCCGCGGCCCCCGGTTCGCTGGGGTAGAGCAGTGCCGCCAGCTCCATGGCCGCTTCCTGCTCGCCTGCCGCCCGGGCGAACTCGAGATGCGCGCGCGCGGCGTCGGCGTCCCCGGCTCTCCGGGCGAGCATGCCGAGCTTGAGATGGGCGTGGCCGAGGCCGAGCGCCGCCGCCGCCCGGTGATGGGCGAGGGCCGCCTCGCGCGCGGCGCCGGCGACGTCGGGTTCGCGATCCGCGAGCTGCAGATAGAGATCACCGAGAGACGCGCGCGCGACGGCGTTGCCCGCATCGGCGGCGCGGGTGAGCGTCCGCGCGGCACGATAGTGGCCACCTTCGCCGCGTTCCGCCGCCGTGAGCAGCCCCTGACTCGTGAGCGCGAAGTGATCCTGTTCTCCTGCCAGCGCCGCGATGAAGTCCCGTGCGTCGCGTCCGCCGGCGGTCGCACCGGAGTAGGCCCTGGCCGAGCGCCAGGCAGCGAGCGTCTCGCTCAGATCGAAGTGCGCTTTCGTCGCGGGGCCGTCGGCCGACGCGCGGGCGGCGACGACGAGGGTCAGACGCCAGGGCCCCGGTGCACCGTAGTAGCCACCGACCGGCTCCTCGCCGAGTTCGCGCAGGAAGGCGACGGCGGCGCCGGCGCTCGCCACGCGCCAGGGCGCGGTTGCGCTGCCGTCCCCGGATGCGCGGATGCGCTCCACGAGGGCGCGTACGGCTTCGGCGTGTCCGCTATCGCCCGCTGCCGCGAGGACGCGATGGCCCTGCAGGTCGGCCGCGAAGGCGTCGAGTCTCGCCTGCGCGAGGGACGGCGCGGGCGGCGCGAGGCGGGTCTGCAGGCGGGCGAGCGTGACGAGACGCGTCGCGAGGTCCGGTGTGTGCCGCCAGGCGGTGCCGAGACGCTCCCAGGCGCGATCGTCGAGGGCCTGTCCCGTGGCGAGCGCAGCGCGGACCGCATCCGCGCGCTCGGCGTAGGCCGACGCGCTCGGTACCGGGGGCGCGATGGCGCGGCCGGCGGCCAGCGACGGTGGGGCTGCGGTGGCACCGAGGAGGAACAGAAGTGTGGCGGTGGCGAGAAGCCAGCTCGAGTCGTTGCGGAGGGACATCCGGGACTCCGGGTTCAGGGTCCGTCGAAGCGGACGGGGAGACGACGTGGTCCCCCTCCCTGCCGGCCACCGCTGGTGTCCGATCCCCGGCGGCTCGCCACTTCACTTCGAAACGGTGGCGATGCCGCGCGGCCCGTCGCGACCATGGTCAGGGCGCGGGCGATGGTCGATTAGCATGGTTCGTGCCATACCCCCTGCGCCGCCGCAGGCGGGCCGCAGGGCGCGCTCCTGGCGGCTGGCGCATCGGGATGGTGCGCATGGGCGGGGACGGGCCCCGGTGGGGGGCGAACCTCAGAGCAGGTGCGCGAGCGCCGTCCGCCAGCGCCGCAGGGCAGCGTCGCGCTCGTCGGCGGCGTAGCGCTCTGCCCGCCCGTGGCCCCAGACCGGGCCGGGCCAGGCCGGATCGCCTTCCCGACGGAGGACGTGATGGACGTGGAGCTGCGCGACGACGTTGCCGAGGGCGCCGACGTTGATACGGTGGCCCGGCAGGGCACCGGTCATGGCCCGGGCGATGGCGAGGGAGGTACGCAGCACGCGGGTCGAGTCCTCGGCCTCCAGCTCGTGGAGCTGGGAGATGCCGGCGTGCTCCGGAACGAGCAGCAGCCAGGGCCAGCGGGCGTCGTCCATGAGCAGCACGCGCCCCCCCTCGCTGTGGCCGACGAGCACCGTGTCGGCGGCGAGGCGCGCGTCGAGCTCGAAGGTCGCGCTCATCTCAGCTCGTTCCGCGTCGCGCCGCAGCGACTGCAGCGGAGCACGGTGACGAGCTTCCCCTGCTTCACGTCGAATCGCGTGGTCCTGTCGGTGGACCACTTGTGGAAGCCTGAGTCGCAGAGTGTGCGGCCCTTCGCGCGCGCCTTCGCCTCGTCGCGCGCACGGCGCTTCCTGTCTCGCCCGGGAAAGGGCACCACCTTCGTCATGGCAGATTCGCTAGCATGCGACCGCAGGCAATCATGGAGAGTCCCCACATGGCGAGCAACACGCACAGTGTCCTGATCGGCTACATCTGCTGGATCTTCGGATTCATGGGGGCCCACCGCTTCTACTACGGCAAGAAGATCACCGGGACGATCTGGTTCTTCACGCTCGGCCTGCTCTTCGTCGGCTGGATCATCGACCTGTTCCTCATCCCGTCCATGGATCGGGAGGCGGACATGAAGTACACGGACGGGCCGACCGACTACACCGTCGCCTGGATCCTCCTCGCCTTCCTCGGCGTCTTCGGCATCCATCGCTTCTACATGGGCAAGTGGCTCACGGGTCTGCTCTGGCTGGTGACCGGCGGCCTGTTCTTCATCGGCTGGCTCTACGATCTCTGGACCCTCAACGAGCAGATCGACGAGGAGAACCGCGAAGCGGCGGCCTACGGGTGATGCGCCTGTTCGACGCGAAGCCGGCGCCGAATCCGCGCCGCGTGCGCATCTTCCTCGCGGAGAAGGGCGTCGCCGTGGGGTCCGGCGAGGACGTGCAGGGCCCCGATGCGGTGACGCTCGTGCCGGTGGACATCTCCGCCGGCGAGCAGCGTGACGAAGCGGCGCTGGCGCGCAACCCGCTCGGCCAGATTCCCGTGCTGGAACTCGAGGACGGCACCTGCATCGCCGAGTCGATCGCCATCTGCCGCTACTTCGAGGAACGTTTCCCGGCGCCCCCGCTCATGGGCGCGGGGGCCGTGGGCCGCGCGCAGGTGGAGATGTGGAACCGGCGTATCGAACTCGGCCTGCTCGCGCCGACGGGCACGGCCTGGCGCAACGGCGACATCGTCGCGCGCGCCGCGCCCGGGCGCTTCCGTCAGATCCCCGAGGCCCGGGAGGACGCCGAGGCGACCGCGCGGCGCTTCCACCGCCGGCTGGACGCCTGGCTGGGCGAGACCCCCTTCGTCGCGGGCGAGTCCTTCTCCATCGCGGACATCACGGCCCTGTGCACGCTCGATTTCGGCAGTCGGCTCGTGAATCTCGCGCCGGATCCCGGGCTCGAACACCTCGCCCGCTGGCACGCGGTGGTGTCCGCACGCCCGAGCGCGGGGGCCTGAGGCCCGGCGGAAGGCGCGGTCAGTCGTAGCTCACGCCCATGCCCGCGCGCACGTCCTGGTTCACGCCGTAGGGCGGGATCGGATAGCGCAGGCCACGCTGCGAGAGCGCTTCGAGGCCGTCCAGCACGCCGGGCAGGAAGCGCGGCGGGATCGCCATGAGCAGTTCGTCCTCCATCACGCCGCCGTAGCGGCGCTCGGCGAAGCAGGGGATCGAGAGGCTCGGTTCGTCCTTCGCGAGCGCCCGGCCCCAGGAGTCGGCGCAGGACGATTCGCCCACGCAGCCCCACTCGAGCTTCTCGTAGCCGGTCCACTGCAGGCCGTTGATGAACAGGATCATCTGGGCGGGCGTCGCGTAGATCAGGCAGATGTCCGGCGGATCGAGGCGCCCGGCGGCGAGGGGACTCACGGCGAGCGCCTCGTGCGTCCCGAAGGACGCGTGATCCATGGCGGCCTGGTGCGCGGCGGCGTCCTCGGCCGTGGCGTACCAGACTCCGGTCATGCGCTTGCCCGAGAGCCACTCCTCGTCGCGCGGGTGCAGGCCCACGACCACGCCGCACTGGGCGCCGACGAGATCCTCCGCCGTGATGCCCACGGTCCAGCCGTTGCGGGCGGCCTGGCCGACGATCTGGTCCGTGGTGTGGATCGCCGTGGGGCGACGGATGCGCGGTACCGCCTCCATCTCCTCGCGCGTGCGGAAGCGCTTCATGGCGATGGGCGTCGTGCGCAGCCGCAGCAGGCGGTTGAGGCGGTCGACGGTGGCGCCCCAGTCGTCGACGGGCGCCGTGCGGTCGCTGGCGATGGTCTCGGTGCTCATCTCTGCTTCCCCTCCCCAAGGGTGTCGTCGAGGGCTCACACTACCCCCGGGACGAGGTACAGGGGAGAGCGGGGACCATGAACGACGGACGCGAGACGCCGATCGCGGGGAACACGGCGGCGGGCCTGGAGGCCCTCCGCGGCGCCTTCGAGAACAACTTCGACGCAGGCATCGAGCTCGGCGCCGCGTTCGCGGTGGTGCGCGGCGACGAGGTGCTGGTGGACCTGCACGGCGGCTGGCGCGCCCCGGATCTCGAGGTGCCCTGGACCGCGGACACGCTCGTGAACGTCTACTCCACGAGCAAGGGCGTCTCGGCGCTCATGCTGGCTGAACTGGCCGGCGCCGGGCGCCTCGACTTCGACGCGCGGGTCACCGACTACTGGCCGGAGTTCGGCGCCGCGGGCAAGGGCGAGGTGACCGTCGCGCACCTCCTCTCCCACCAGGCGGGCCTCGCGGGGCTGCCGGAGCCGGTCACCGTGGAGGACCTCTGCGAGCACGGCGCCCTCGCCGCGCGCCTCGCGGCCGCGACGCCGCTCTGGCCGCCGGGAACGGCGGTCGGCTATCACCCGATCCTCTGGGGCACGCTCGCCCAGGAGCTGTGTCTGCGGGCGAGCGGCGAGACCCTCGGCGCACGCCTCGCCCGCCGCCGCGCCGCGGCGCTCGGCGCCGACGTGCACCTCGGCCTCGCCGATGGCGACCACGGACGCTGCGCCCAGATCGTCGGCCCGAACCGGCCCTGGCGCGATCGGCCCGGCGTCACGGACCTGCCCCCGGTCCCGGCGCAGACCGGTCCCCACGAGCGCGTCGCCTTCGCCAACCCGGTGCTGCGGCCCTTCAGGGACGTGTGCAGCGCACCGTTCCGGCGCGCGGAACTGCCCGCCGCCAACGTCCACGCCACGGCCCTCGGCCTCGCCCGGCTCTACGCCGGCGCCCTCGCCGAGGACGGCCCCGGGCTCGCAGCGGCCCGGCGCCAGTGCGTCGGGCCGGAACAGCCGGACCGGGTGCTCGTCGGCCGCACCTTCCGGCGCTCCGTGGCCGGTTTCATGCTCAACCACGAGCGCTGCTACGGCCCCTCGCCCGAGGCCTTCGGCCACGACGGCGCCGGTGGCTCCTTCGCCTTCGCCGACCCGGAGGCCGGCATCGCCGTCGCCTACGTCATGAATCAGATGCAGGTGCACCGCGAGGCGGACCGGCGCGGCGCGGCGCTCGTCGAGGCCCTCTACGACGCGCTCTGAGTTCCCGGATGCGGTCCGCGCGATCGTCGCGCTATGCTCGGAGGTCCGAGCGGAGCGGGACGCCCGCGGGCGTCCCCGGACGGAGGAGTGCGCGCACGTGTCCGATCCACGGCCTTTCACGCTGGCGGAACTGAAGCAGTCGGGCTACGAGGTCCGGCCGGTCCGCGAGGAACTGCGCCGCAACCTCATGCGCAAGCTCGCCGACGGCGAGGACCTGTTCCCCGGCATCGTCGGCTACGAGGACACGGTCATCCCGCAGGTGGAGAACGCCATCCTCGCGGGCCAGGACATGATCCTGCTCGGCGAGCGCGGCCAGGCGAAGACGCGCATGATCCGCGCGCTCACCTCGCTCCTCGACGAGTGGACGCCGGTGCTCGCCGGGGTCGAGATCCCGGAGAATCCCCTCGCGCCCATCAGCCCCCAGGGCCGTGCGCTCGTCGCCGAGCACGGCGACGCGACGCCGATCGCCTGGGTCCATCGCGACGAGCGCTACGGCGAGAAGCTCGCCACGCCGGACATCACCATCGCCGATCTCATCGGCGAGGTGGACCCGATCAAGATCGCCGAGGGGCGCTATCTCTCGGACGAACTCGTGCTCTCCTACGGCCTGATCCCGCGCACGAACCGCGGCATCTTCGCCGTCAACGAACTGCCCGATCTGTCCGAGCGCATCCAGGTGGGTCTGCTCAACGTCATGCAGGAGCGCGACGTGCAGATCCGGGGCCACAAGGTGCGCCTGCCGCTCGACGTGCTCATCGTCGCGACGGCGAACCCGGAGGACTACACGAACCGGGGGCGCATCATCACGCCGCTGAAGGACCGCTACGGCGCGCAGATCCGCACGCACTATCCGCACACGATCGAGCAGGAGGTCCGGGTCATGGGCCTCGAGCACGCGCGGCTCGACATGGGCGAGTACCGCACGACCGTGCCCGACTTCATCAAGGAGATCGTCGCCGAGATCACCCGCCTCGCGCGCAACTCGCCGGACGTGTCGCAGCGCTCCGGCGTGTCCGTGCGCGTCTCCGTCTCGAACTACGAGACGGTGCTCGCCAACGCCCTCCGCCGCGCCATCCGCACGGGCGAGCAGGACGTGGTGCCGCGCATCTCCGATCTACCGTTCATCATCCCCTCCATGCAGGGCAAGGTGGAGTTCGAGGCCTTCGAGGAAGGGCGCGAGGAGCAGATCCTGGGCCACTTCATCGAGGAGGCGGTCAAGGACGTGTTCGCGCGCAACGTCGACCTCGACTCCCTCGAGCCCGTGATCGGCGCCTTCGAGGCCGGCGCGAAGGTCGACGTCGGTGAGTCCGTGCCCTCCGCCGCCTACTCCGAGATGCAGCAGAGCATCGACGGCCTCGCGGACACGGTCACGCGCCTCGTTCCGGAGGGCAATGCCGCCGTGCGTGCGGCGGCCTGCGAACTGGTCCTCGAGGGCCTGCATCTCCACAAGCTGCTCAACAAGGACCACGTCGCCGGCGTCGTCAGCTACAGGAGCGGCTGATGGGCGCCCCGCGACGCTACCGCTACTCGATCTGGGACGGCTCCCAGGCCGACCGCTTCCCCTCCGCCGACGCGGTGATGGAGCAGCTCGCCGACGATCTCATGCAGTTCGGCGACCTGCGCTCGGCCCTGCGCAACCTGCTCCAGCGCGGCATGGACGGCGGCGACAACCCCATGGGCGGCCTGCGCGACCTGCTGCGGCAGTTGCGTCAGGAGCGGCGCCAGCGCCTCGAGCGCTACGACCTCTCGGGGATCATGGACGACATCCGCGCGAAGCTGGAGGAGATCCTCGCCCTCGAGCGGGGCACCCTCGAGGCCCTGCGCGACGGCCGCACGCCGGATCCGGTGCTCCGCAGCGATGCGGGGAACGTGCCGGTCGATCCCTTCGCGGGTCCGCTCCGTCCCTGGCCGGAGCGGCGGGCGTCGGAGCCGGACGCCTCGGCGTCCGCCGACGACGCCGCTTCGGCCGGCGCAGACGGCGTACCGCCGTCGACCGATGGCGGCGAGGGCGAGGGACGTGCCGGCGTTCGGGAAGAAGGCTTCGCCGACTCGCTCATGGGGGGCATCGCCCGCCGCAACCTCGCCGAACTCGACGCCCTGCCGCAGGACCCGGCCGGCGCCGTGCGCGCGCTCTCGGACTACGAGTTCGTCGAGCCGCAGGCGCAGCGGAAGTACGAGGAGCTCGTCGAGCAGCTTCGCGAGGCCATGACGAAGACCTTCTTCCGCGACGTCGAGAAGATGATCCGGGAGATGTCCGACGGCGATCTGCAGCGCA
>JAZBPO010000259.1:0-19438 GCA_036351675.1 Pseudomonadales bacterium | reverse complement strand
CGGTACCGCCACCGCGAGAGCCTTTGGGGAAGGGCGAAGCGGTGGTCGCCGCAGAGCGGCGTGGTCCTGCCGACGGACGATGAGCATCGCAAGCGCTCTCGAAGCGCGTCGATGCGTGACACCGGCCTTCGGGCCGGACTGCAGGCCGCGGAGCTCGGCCACCAGAAGCTACCCGGCATGGCCGGGCGCAGAAGAACGACGAGCTCCGCGCGTCCTGCCCTTCGAAGGGGAAGGCACATGCCTTCCCCTTCTTGTTTCCGGACCACTCCGGCATGGGTCCGGGGAGCCGCCACCGCTCTGCTATGATCCAGCCCATTACCACTGCTGCCGCAACCCTCGCGAGGCGCACGCCCCCTTGAGCTCCGATACCGGCACCGAGCGCGAGCAGGACGACCGGCCCGCCTTCGAACCGGTGCTGACGTCCACCGACGCTCAGGTCTACCGTCGCGACGAGCACCCGATCTCCCGCCGCGACATCAGCCCGAACGCCATGAAAGTGCTCTACCGCCTCATCGCGGCCGGACACCAGGCGTTTCTGGTGGGGGGCGGCGTTCGCGACCTGCTCCTCGGCGGGCATCCGAAGGACTTCGACGTCGCCACCGATGCGACCCCCGAGCAGGTCGACGACCTGTTCCGCAACTGTCGCCTCGTGGGCCGCCGCTTCCGGCTCGCGCACATACGATTCGGCCGCGAGATCATCGAGGTCGCCACCTTCCGCTCGAGTTCCGGCGACGATCTCGCGACCGTCGAGCAGACCGACCTGCCGAGCCGGCGTCGCAGCCAGGCGAGTACGGAACCGGCCGCCGCGCAGAGCGAAGCAGGCATGCTGCTGCGCGACAACGTCTACGGCACCGTCGACGACGATGCCGCGCGGCGCGACTTCACGATCAACGCCCTCTACTACACGCCGGCGGACTTCTGCCTCTACGACTTCGCGGGGGGCATGGAGGATCTCGAGGCGCGCCGCATCAGACTCATCGGCGACCCCGAGCAGCGCTACCGCGAGGACCCCGTGCGCATGCTCAGGGCCCTGCGCTTCGCGGCCAAGCTCGACTTCGACATCGACCCCGACACTGCCGAGCCGATCGGCGAACTCGCCGAACTCCTCCTCGACGTGCCACCGGCCCGGCTCTTCGACGAGATCGGCAAGTTGTTCCTGCACGGTCACGCGGAACGCACCTTCGAGCTGATGCGCGACCACGGCGTGTTCCGCATGCTGTTCCCGCAGGCCGACGGCGCCATGGAGCGCGACCCCACCGCCGAGATGCTCGCGCGCATCGCCCTCGCGAACACCGACGCCCGGGTCCGCGAGGATCGCCCGGTGACACCGGGCTTCCTGCTCGCCGCACTCCTCTGGCCTCCGATGATCGAGGAGCAGCGGCGCCTGCAGCTCGACGGGCTGTCCCTGGCGGACGCCATGGAATCGGCTGCGGGCGACGTCCTCGCGCGGCAGCAGATGCACACCGCCGTGCCACGCCGTTTCACCACCTTCATCCGCGAGACCTGGTCCCTGCAGCATCGTCTCGAGGCGCCGACGGTCCGCCGCGTGGCGCGCCTCCTGGATCATCCGCGCTTCCGCGCGGCCTACGATTTCCTGGTGGTCCGCGAGCAGGCCGGGGAAGGCACGGGCGGAACCGGTGCATGGTGGACGCGCTATCAGGACGCGGACGAGGATCGCCGTGAGAGCATGCGCAGCGCGCTGGCGCCGGGCCGCCGGGACGACGGCGATGCCGCGGACAGCAGCGAACGACGGCCGCAGCGTCGCAGTCGCGGCCGACGCGGGGGCCGGCGGCGCAGCTCCGCCTGATGCCCGCCGCCGCCCCCGCCCGCTCGACCGCCCGCTGCAGGCACGGCGCACGGCGATCGAGCAGCCCCCGATGGTGAGCAGGCCGTGACCTCGGAGGAGCGTCCGGACGGCGATCCGCGCTACATCGTGGTGGAGGGCCCCATCGGGGTCGGCAAGACCTCGCTCGCACAGCGCCTCGCATCCACCTTCGGCTACGAGACGCTGCTGGAGAAGCCCGCCGAGAACCCCTTCCTCGAGCGCTTCTACGCCGAGCGCGGGCGCAATGCGCTGCCGACACAGCTCTTCTTCCTCCTGCAGCGCGCCGAGCAGCTGCGCAGCTGGCGCCAGGAAGACCTGTTCGCCCAGGTTCGCGTCGCCGACTTCCTGCTCGACAAGGATCCGTTGTTCGCGGAACTCACGCTCGACGAAGCGGAGCTGGCGCTCTACCGCGGCGTCTACGAACACCTGACCATCGAGGCACCGGAACCAGACCTCGTCATCTACCTGCAGGCGCCGACCAACGTACTGCTCGAACGCATCCGCCACCGCGGCATTCCGGCGGAACGCTCCATCGAGAGCGCGTATCTCGATGCGCTGTGCGAGGCCTACGCCCGCTTCTTCCACTTCTACGACGCGGCCCCGTTGCTGATCGTGAACGCAGCCGAAATTGACCTCGTCGGGGACGAAGATCAGTATGCGCGCCTCGTCGACGTGATCCGCGCGCCGGGGAGCGTCCGCAGCTACTTCAATCCTCATCCCAGCCTGATCTGAGCGGACGCAGCGGTCCGCGAAACGGGAACTGCGTGCCATGAGCAGCCAGTCCGAGGTCAAGCGCACGAGCCTGACCACCCTTGCGAAGATGAAGGCGCGCGAAGAGAAGTTCGCCTGCCTGACGGCCTACGACTCGTGCTTCGCCGAGATGATCTCGAGCGCCGGCATCGAGGTGATCCTCGTGGGTGACTCGCTGGGCATGGTCCTGCAGGGACACGACAGCACCCTGCCCGTGACCCTGGACGACATCGTCTATCACATGCGCTGCGTGCAGGCAGGCAATCGCGGCGCGCTGATCATGGCGGATCTGCCGTTCATGAGTTACGCGCACGAGCATCAGGCCCTCGAGAGCGCCGCCGCACTCATGCGCGCGGGGGCACACATGGTGAAGCTCGAGGGCGGCGCCTGGCTCGCGGAGTCGACGCGCCTGCTGGCGGAGCGTGGCATCCCCGTGTGCGCGCACATGGGCCTGACGCCCCAGTCGATCAACCGCCTGGGCGGCTATCGCGTCCAGGGCCGGGACCCGGACAAGGCCCAGGTCATGATCGACGAGGCGCTCCTGCTCCAGGACGCCGGCGCGAGCGTGCTGCTGCTCGAGTGCGTGCCCGTGGAGCTGGCGCGGCAGCTGACGCAGGCGCTAGAGATCCCGGTCATCGGCATCGGTGCCGGTCCTCATACGGACGGGCAGATCATGGTCATGCACGACGCGCTCGGGATCACGCCGCCGGAGATCAAGCTGCCGAAGTTCATCAAGAACTTCATGCCCGAGAGCGAGGACGGCATCCGCGGCGCCTTCGTCGCCTACCGAGAGGCAGTGAAGAGCGGCGCCTTCCCCGCGCCGGAACACTGCTTCACCTGAGCGGAGCCGGAGCGAAGTCGTGGAACTCGTCCACAACCCGCCGGCGCTGCGCGAGCATCTCGCTCACGCGCGCAGCCGCGGTGAGCGCATCGGTCTCGTCCCGACCATGGGCAACCTCCACGCGGGCCATCTCGCGCTGGTCGATGCCGCCCGCGAACACGCGGACCTCGTCGTCGCGACGGTGTTCGTGAATCCCCTCCAGTTCGGTCCGAACGAGGACTTCGACGCCTACCCGCGCACGCTCGAAGCGGATCGCGAGGCGCTCGCGGACCGGGGCGCAGACCTGCTGTTCGCACCAGCCGTGGAGGAGATGTACCCGGACGGATCGGCGCTGGCGACACGCGTCACGGTCTCCGGCCTCTCGGCGGAACTCTGCGGCGCGGATCGACCCGGACACTTCGACGGCGTCACGACCGTCGTCTGCAAGCTCTTCAATCTGGTGCAGCCCGATCTGGCCGTGTTCGGACGCAAGGATCTGCAACAGCTCACGCTCGTCCGGCGCATGGCGCGAGATCTCTCCTTCCCGATCGAGATCGAAGGCGTGGACACGGTGCGTGCCGACGACGGCCTCGCCCTGTCCTCGCGCAACGGCTATCTGTCCGCCGCCGAGCGCGCACGCGCACCGGCCCTGTTTCGCGCGCTACGCGACGTGGCCGATGCGCTGGACGCGGGCAACCGGAACTTCGCGGCGCTGGAAGCGGGCGCCCGCGCAGACCTCGCCGCAGCCGGGCTCGCGGCCGACTACGTCGCCGTACGTCGCGCCCGGAACCTGGCCGAGCCCGCGGCAGCGGACGACGCCTTCTTCGTCCTCGGCGCCGCCCGTCTCGGAAAGACGCGCCTGATCGACAACGTCCGCACGGAAGCCGTATGTCATGACCCCGACTGACGCAGACCTCTCCGCGACCGAGTGCCCGGCCTGGACGAAGCTCAGCGGCCTTCGCGAACACGTGGCGCCCCTGCGCGCGCTGCTGGAGGCCCCGAATCGCTTTCGCGACAACCTCGTCGTGGCGCCGCAGTTGCGCCTGGACCTGTCCAGGCAACGCTGGGACGGCGAGATCCGCAGGGCACTCGAGGATCTCGCCCGCGAAACCGGTGTCCTCGAAGCTCGCGCCGATCTGTTCCGCGCCAACGCGCTGAATCCGACCGAGCGTCGCGCCGTACTGCACACCGCCCTGCGCCGCCCTGCAGGCGAGCGCCTCGAGATCGACGGCGTGGACGTACTCGCGGAGGTCCACGAGGCTCTCGACCGCGTCTGCGATCTCGCGGAGGCGGTCCGCGAAGGTCGCTGGCGCGGGCAGGGCGGCGCCGTCATCGAACACGTCGTGAACATCGGCATCGGCGGCTCGGCCCTCGGCCCGGCGCTCGTATGCGACGCGCTGGAGCCCGCGGTCGCGGCCGGCCCCACCGTCCACTTCCTGACCAACGTCGACGGTCACGAGGCCCATACGCTGCTCGCCCACCTGCCCGCGGAGCGGACCCTGTTCGTCATCGCCTCCAAGTCCTTCGGCACCCTCGAGACCCGCGTCAATGCCGAGACCGCACGGCGCTGGTTCCTCGAGCGGGGCGGCAGCCTCGAGGGCATCGCGCGACACTTCGTGGCCGTCTCCACGAATCTCGAAGCGGCAGGCCGCTTCGGGCTTCCGCAGGAGAACCTGTTTCCGCTGTGGGACTGGGTCGGAGGCCGCTTCTCGCTCTGGTCTCCCATCGGCCTCCCCATCGCCCTCCGCCACGGCGCCGACGCCTTCCGCCGCCTGCTCTCGGGAGCACGCGCCATGGACGACCACTTCCGCGACGCGGCGCCGGAGGACAACGCGCCGCTGCAGCTCGCGCTCGCCGAGATCTGGAACACGAACTTCCTAGGCACCGAGAGCCTCGCCCTGCTGCCCTATGCGAGCGCTCTCGCGCGCCTGCCCGACTACCTGCAGCAGCTGGAGATGGAGAGCAACGGCAAGGGCGTACGCTGCGATGGGCGCCCCGTCGATCACCACACCGGACCGGTGCTCTGGGGCAACGTCGGCACGACCGGCCAGCATGCGTATCACCAGCTCCTGCACCAGGGCACGCGTGCCTTCAGCGCCGAGTTCGTGCTGCCCCTGCGTATGCGCCACCACCTGCCCGGACATCACGCCTGGCTCGCCGCACACTGCTTCGCGCAGGCCGAGGCCTTCGCCCGCGGTCGCAGCGTGGAGGAGGTGCGCGCTGCCCTGCTCGCCGACGGCATGGACCCGACGAAGGCAGCCGCCGCCGCACCGCACCGGGTCCTTCCGGGCGACCATCCGAGCAGTCTCGTGCTCCTGGAAGATCTGTCTCCGGAAAGCGTGGGCGCCCTCGTCGCGCTCCACGAACACAAGGTTTTCGCGCAAGGTATGATCTGGCGGGTCGACTCCTTCGATCAGTGGGGCGTCGAGCTGGGCAAGGTGCTCGGTGACCGTATCCACGGCGCGCTCCACGCGAGCGCGAACGACGCAGACGCCGCCATCGAAGCGCTCGGCGACAGCACCACGCAGGAACTCGTCCGCATCTTCCGGGACACGATGCCGGACCGGGGCAGTACCTGATCGGCCGCGCGGAGACGGCGTGCGCCCGAGCCGTCCCGTCAGCGACGCAGCATCAGGAGGGGAGAGATGTCCGAGGGGAAGCTGTATCCGGTGCCGGAGTCCGTGCGAGAGAACGCGCTCCTGGACCGCGAGACCTACGACCGTCTCTACGCCGAGTCCATCGCCGACCCCGACACCTTCTTCTCGCGCATGGCGCGAGAGCATCTGGACTGGTTCGCCGACCAGTGGGGGCCGCACCAGGCAGACATGGCGAAGGGCGAGATCCGCTGGTTCGCCGGCGGACGACTCAACGCCTGCTTCAACTGCCTGGACCGCCACCTGGAGACCCGTGGCGACCAGACGGCCATCATCTGGGAAGGCGACGATCCCGCCGAGGACGCTCGCTTCACCTATCGCGAAGTGCACGCGGAGGTCTGCCGCCTCGCGAACGTCCTGAAGGACCGCGGGGTGAAGAAGGGCGACCGCGTGTGCATCTACATGCCCATGATTCCGCAGGCCGCCTACGCCATGCTGGCCTGCGCGCGCATCGGCGCGATCCACTCCGTCGTCTTCGGGGGCTTCTCGCCGCAGTCCCTGCGCGACCGCATCCTCGACTCGGACTGCCGCACCGTGATCACCGCCGACGAGGGCATCCGCGGCGGTCGCCGCATCCCGCTGAAGGCGAACACGGAGCAGGCCCTCGCCGAATGCCCCGACGTGCACACGGTACTCACCGTGCGCCGCACCGGCGGTGAGATTCCCTGGCAGGACGGCCGCGACGTCTGGTACGACGAGGCAGTCGCGGCGGCCTCCGCGGACTGCCCCTGTGAAGAGATGGACGCCGAGGATCCGCTGTTCATCCTGTACACGTCCGGTTCCACCGGAAAGCCGAAGGGGGTACAGCACGGGACCGGCGGCTACATGCTCATGGCGACGCTCACGCATCGCTACGTCTTCGACTACCACGACGGCGAGGTCTACTGGTGTACCGCCGACGTCGGCTGGATCACGGGCCACTCCTACATCGTCTACGGCCCGCTATCCAATGGTGCCATCACGCTGATGTTCGAGGGTGTGCCGACCTGGCCGGACGCGTCTCGCGCCTGGCAGATCTGCGACAAGCACGACGTGTCGATCTTCTACACCGCGCCCACGATGATCCGTCAGGTGATGGGCCAGGGGAACGATTTCGTCACGCGCACGAAGCGCTCCTCCCTGCGTCTGCTCGGCTCCGTCGGCGAGCCGATCAATCCGGAGGCCTGGGAGTGGTACTACCACGTCGTCGGTGAGGACCGCTGCCCCATCGTCGACACCTGGTGGCAGACCGAGACCGGCGCGATCATGATCACCCCGCTGCCCGGCGTGAGCGACCTCAAGCCGGGCAGCGCCGTACAGCCCTTCTTCGGCGTGCAGCTCGGCCTGATGGATGCCGACGGCAAGGCCCTCGAAGGCGACGGCGAGATCTCCGGCAACCTGGTGATCAAGGCGTCCTGGCCGAGCCAGATCCGGACCGTCTACGGCGACCACCAGCGCGTCATCGACACCTACTACGCGAACTATCCGGGCTTCTACTTCACCGGGGACGGCGCCCGGCGCGACGCAGACGGATTCTGGTGGATCACGGGCCGCGTCGACGACGTCATGAACGTCTCCGGCCACCGCATCGGCACCGCCGAAGTCGAGTCGGCCCTCGTTCTCCATCCGGAAGTCGCCGAGGCCGCGGTCGTCGGCTTCCCGCACGACGTCAAGGGGCAGGGCATCTACGCCTACGTGACGCTCATGAACCACGCGGAGAAGGAACCGGCACACCTCGAGGCCCTGCACGACGAACTCGTCGCGCAGGTGCGCCGGGAGATCGGCCCCTTCGCGAAACCCGACGCGCTGCAGTGGGCGCCGGCGCTGCCGAAGACCCGGTCCGGCAAGATCATGCGTCGCATCCTGCGCAAGGTGGCGGAGAACGAACTCGACGCGCTCGGAGACACCTCCACGTTGGCCGACCCCGCCGTCGTCGAGGACATCATCGCGAACCGCATCAATCGTTGACGCGATTCCCTGCGGCGCGCCCGCCCCTGACGATGCGCCAGACGCCGATCGTCAGGAGCGGCAGCACGTAGACGATCATGAAGCCCCAGGAAAGGGTGCCGTAGCCGGAAGCGATGAGTTCGGCGACGCCGAGCGCCGACAGGGCGCCGGCGAGGATCATGGTGACGGCCGCGACCAGGGCCCGGAACCAGGGCGCGAGCTCCCCGCCCGTGCGTTCCCCCCACCACGCCTGCAGACGCTCCAGGAAGCCTTGGATGTCGCCCACACCCGTCTCGATGAAGGTACCGAAGAGCACGACCAGGTAGGCGAAGGTGAGCGCACCGATGCCGAGCCTGCCCAGCATTTCGTAGACCGGCAGCTCGGCGTCGAGGATCTCCGGATAGGCGGCTCCGAAGGAGAGATGGAGCAGCAGAGCCGGCGCGACGGCGACGACGGCACCGATTCCCCCGGCCGCGAAGGCCTCGCCGCGCGTCTCGATGGCCCGCGCTGCGAAGAGGATCACGGGGATCGCGGTGATGTTGTAGAAGACGTACTGCAGGCTCGAGACGAACCAGCCCTCGCCGAGCTCCGTCGCGCCGAGGGCCCCGAGCAGCGAATCGCCGCGCGTCGCGATCACCGCCACCAGGTACGCCAGGAAGACCGCGTACAGCGCGAGGCTCCAGTAGGTCAGGAGCGCCGTGATCAGCTCGCGGCCGAAGAAGGAGAGCACGACCACGGCGAGCAGCACGATGGCGACGCCGACGTCACGCGGAATGCCGAGCTCCTCCTCGACGACGCCACCCGCCGCTGCACCGATGACGGCGAGCACGAGCATGACCAGGGCGACGAGCAGGAATTCGTAGAGGACCCAGAAGGGCCCGAGCAGCACGATGAAGAAGCTTCGGTAGTCGAAGGCACGATGGTCCCGCGCGATCTCCAGGGACAGGGCGAAGATGACGGCCACCGCGGCCGTCGCGACGGCGATGCCGGCGAGGCCGCCCCAGATGCCGAAGCGCGTGAAGAATTCGACGATCTCACGGCCCGTGCCGTAGCCACCGCCGACCATGACGGACTGCAGGACGGCGCCGGGGACGAGGTAGACCTGGATCCATCGCTTCATGGGCGCAGCATGCCATGCCGGCGCGACTTCCCGCGCATTCCGGCGAGCCCCGGCGCTGGACGCAGGCCCTGCGGACCGGGGTCATCGTCGATCGATACCCACGCCGTCCGGTGCACGCGGTACGGACCGATGCCGTTCGGACGGGCGAGCCCTGGGGCTTGCTCGCGCCGCGAATTGACCGCTCGGCCGAAGCGGTGCTTCCATCGCAGCTGGCCCTTCGGAGGAGTTCGCTGGCCATGGCCAGGATCAGACTGCTGCCCGACACGGAACTGAACGAACAGACCGCCGCCGCCTTGCAGGCGATGGAAGCCGCGGGGCAGGACACATCCACGCTCCGCGGCCTCGCCAACGCCCAGGAGCTGTTCGATTCCTACTTCCAGTTCTACGGCCCGGCGCGGGAGGGCCGGTCGATCCCCGCGGAGCTCATCGAGCTCGTGCGGCTCCGTATCGCACGCCACAACGACTGCTTCACGTGACTCAACGTCCGACTCCTGCAGTCTGCAGGAGACCTGACGGAAGAGAAGATCTCGCGTCTCGACCTCGATCGCGAGCCCGAGGGTTTCACCGCGGCAGAGCTGCTCGCGATCGAGTACGCCGACCGCCTGGCCACCGCCCA
This sequence comes from Pseudomonadales bacterium, assembly GCA_036351675.1. Lineage (GTDB taxonomy): Bacteria > Pseudomonadota > Gammaproteobacteria > Pseudomonadales > Azotimanducaceae > JAZBPO01. Next base: position 9,727 of record JAZBPO010000259.1, on the reverse strand, counting down.
TCACGACATGGACGATGCCTTCTTCGAGCGCCTGAAGTCCGAGTACTCGGACGAACAGATTCTCGAACTGGGCATGATGATCGGCCAGTTCATCGGTTTCGGGCGTCTGCTCATGGTCCTCGACCTCGAGTCGAAGTTCTGCCCGATCGAGTAGCACCCGTGGTCGACAGGATGGGTGGCCGGGCGCCGGGGAACTCCGCTTCACAGCTCCACCCGGCGCGCCGCGCGCACGGCGCGTGACCGCCCTGCGCGCAGTCGGGGCGACGGACCTGGCCGAGATCAACGCGCTGGTCGTCGAGGCGATCACGACCTGGCCGATCGCCGCGGCCCTGCGCGAGCGCATTGCGCCGAGCTACTGCTACGACGCCATCGACCTCGAGCACATGCGGCTCTTCGTCCGCGGCGACGCCTTCGAGGCGATGATCGCGCTCGAAGCCGCAGATGCCGCGGACGCGCCCGTCCTGCCGGCGATACTTCTGCACGGCATCTATGTCCGCTCAGGCGCCCAGGGCCGGGGCCTCGGCCGTGAACTCGTGCATGCAGCCCTGACCATGACCCGCGACGAGGGCGCGGCCGGCCTCCTGGCCAAGGCTCAGCGCAACGCCAGCGGCTTCTTCGCGGCGCTGGGCTTCGAGCAGCTCGCGGTGGAGGACCCGATCCGCGACTACCCCCACCGCTGGTGGAAGACAGTGCAACGCGTCGCCTGAAACGACGAAGCCCGGCACAGGGCCGGGCTTCGAAGGATCGGACAGCGCTGCCGGTTCAGGCGGCGTCGTCGTTCTCCTCGCCCTCCTCGGGGAGATCCTTCATGGTCAGCTTGATGCGACCACGGGGATCGACGTCGAGCACGAGGACGCGGATCTCCTGTCCCTCGGACAGATAGTCCTCGACCTTCTCCACGCGCTCCTTGGAGATCTGCGAGATGTGCACGAGGCCGTCCTTGCCCGGAAGGATCTGCACGAAGGCGCCGAAGTCGACGATCTTCGAGACCGTGCCCTTGTAGACGCGGCCTACCTCCGCCTCCGCGGTGATCTCCTGAATCATGGCGATGGCCTTGTCACGGGAGTCGGCGTTCTCGCCGTAGACACGCACCACACCCGAATCGTCGATGTCGATCTGCGCGCCGGACTCGTCCTGGATCGCACGGATCGTGACACCGCCCTTGCCGATGATGTCGCGGATCTTGTCCGGATTGATCTCGATCGTCGCGATGGAAGGTGCGTTGTCGGATACCGACTCGCGCGGTTCGGCGATCACCGCGTTCATCTGGTTGAGGATGTGAATCCGCGCCTCGTAGGCCTGGTTGAGCGCGGTCTCCATGATCTCCTCGTTGATGCCCTCGATCTTGATGTCCATCTGCAGGGCCGTGACGCCTTTCGCCGTACCGGCCACCTTGAAGTCCATGTCGCCGAGGTGGTCCTCGTCACCGAGGATGTCCGTGAGGACCGCGAAGCGATCGCCGTCCTTCACCAGTCCCATGGCGATGCCCGCGACCTGGGCCTTGATCGGCACACCGGCGTCCATCAGCGCGAGGGACGTGCCACAGACGGAGGCCATGGAAGAGGAACCGTTCGACTCGGTGATCTCCGAGACCACACGCAGCGTGTAGGGGAAATCCTCCGGGTCGGGCAGCACGGCGGCGACGCCGCGCCGCGCGAGACGACCGTGGCCGATCTCTCGACGCTTCGGACCGCCCATGAAACCGGCCTCACCGACCGAGAAGGGCGGGAAGTTGTAGTGCAGCAGGAAGGCATCCCGGTAGGTGCCCTCGAGCGCGTCGACGATGGCCGCGTCCTTGTTGGTGCCGAGCGTGGCCGTGACGATGGCCTGCGTCTCGCCGCGCTGGAACATGGCCGAGCCGTGCGTCTTCGGCATGTAACCCACCTCGATATCGAGGTCACGGACCGTCCTGTGATCACGACCGTCGATGCGCGGCTCGCCATCGAGGACGCGACCGCGGACGATCTTCTTCTCCAGCTTGCCGAACAGGCTCGCGACCTCACCGGCGTCGTTCTCCGAGCCTTCGCCCGCGAACTGCTCCATGCAGGCGGCCTTCGCGGCCGCGACGGCGGCCTGGCGCTCCATCTTGTCGGTGATGCGGTAGGCATCGCCGAGGGCACTGCTGCAGGCAGCCTCGATCTCTCCGTAGAGAGTCTCGTTGGTGGCAGGGGCGGACCATTCCCAGCGCGGCTTGCCGGCCTCGGCGACGAGCGCCTCGATGGCCTCGATCACGGGCTGCATCTCGAGATGCGCGAACAGCACGGCGCCGAGCATCTGGTCCTCGGAGAGCTCCTTCGCCTCCGACTCGACCATGAGCACGGCAGCCTTGGTGCCGGCGACGGTCATGTTCAGCTCGGAGCGCTTGAGCGCCTCGTAGCCCGGGTTCAGCAGGTACTGGCCGTCGGCGTAGCCGACGCGGGCACCGGCGATCGGGCCGCTGAAGGGAATGCCGGAGATCGACAGCGCCGCCGAGGCGCCGATCATGGCGATCACGTCCGGATCCTGATCCTTCTCGGCGGACATGACCGTACAGACGACCTGCACCTCGTTCATGAAGCCCTTCGGGAACAGCGGACGGATCGGCCGATCGATGAGACGGCTGGTGAGCGTCTCCTTCTCCGAAGGACGACCCTCACGGCGGAAGAAGCCGCCGGGAATCTTGCCCGCGGCGTAGGTCTTCTCCTGGTAGTTCACGGTCAGCGGGAAGAAGGGCTGACCCGGGCGGGCTTCCCTGTTGCCGACGACGGTGCAGAGCACGGTCGTCTCGCCCATGTGCGCCATGACGGCGCCGGTGGCCTGGCGCGCGATGCGCCCGGTCTCGAGGGTGATCTTGTGATCACCCCACTGGAAACTCTTCGATACGACAGACACTACGATTTCCTCCGATGCTGGAACGCCCCGCACTCATCCCGGGTTCGTTCCGGTCCACCACGCACGCCCCTGCGCACGTGGGCCCGGCCGCGCCCGATTCGAGCACGGCCATGCGGCGGCGCCTCTCCCGTGGAGAGGGCCGCGCACTTCTGCAGTACAGGTGGGAACCGCCGCATGCGCGGGAGCCCGGCGATCAGCGGCGCAGGCCGAGACGCTCGATGAGCTTGGCGTAGCGGGCGGTGTCCTTCTTCTTCAGGTAGTCCAGCAGGCTGCGCCGCTGGTTGACCATGCGGATGAGACCACGGCGCGAGTGATGGTCCTTGCCGTGCGCCTTGAAGTGATCCTGCAGCGCGTTGATGTTCGCGGTCAGCAGGGCCACCTGGACTTCCGGCGAACCGGTGTCGCCGTCCTGCAGCTGGTAATCCTTGACGATGCCAGCCTTCGTTTCTGCACTCAGTGCCATTTCGTGTACTCCCGAACGTGCCTGCCTTCGCCGCCCGACCCCATGTCGGACCACGTGCCACCACGCACGTCTGCAGTGGCTCTTGCTTCACGCCGTCCCGCACCCTGCGGAACGGGTCGCATATTCTACCGGAGCGCAGTGCTCCTTGCCGGAATCAGACGACCAGACGGCGCGGGGCGATCCTGCCGTCGTCCAGTACCTCTCCGACCCCGAGGAAGCGGCTTCCCCCGTCGACGTCCTCGTGGATGCGCACCCAACCCTCGGTCGGTGCGCGCGGCACGATCACCGGCTGACCCTTCGCGAGGTAGTAGGCGGACATGTCCGTCAGGTGGACCTCCGGCCAGTGCTCGACGGCGGTCTCCACCGGTTTCAGCAGACGGTCGAGTGCCGCATGCCCGCCTTCGCTCCGCACCGCCTCGAGTTCGGCGATCGTGTGCGCGTCGCCGATGCCGAAGGGCCCGACGGAGGTCCGCCGCAGCGCCGTGACATGTGCACCGCAGCCGAGCATCTCCCCGAGGTCGTCAGCGATCGTGCGCACGTAGGTGCCCTTCGAACAGAGGATCTGCAGCACCAGTCGATCGCCCTCGAACTCGAGGATGCGGTTCTCGTGGATCGTGACGGGCCGTGCCTCTCGTTCGACCTCGAGACCCTGGCGCGCCAGCTTGTAGAGCGGCTGACCCTGACGCTTGATCGCCGAGAACATCGACGGCACCTGCTCGATCTCGCCGCGGAAGGCTTCGAGCGCCGCGTCGACCTGCTCCAGCGTCAACGCAGGTACCGGACGCACCTCGACGACTTCGCCGTCCGCGTCGCTCGAATCCGTGCGCACGCCGAGCTTCAGCTCGGCCCAGTAGCCCTTGTCCGAGTTCAGCAGGAACTGCGAGAACTTGGTCGCTTCGCCGAAGCAGAGGGGCAGCACTCCCGTCGCGAGCGGGTCGAGGCTGCCCGTATGCCCGGCCTTCGCCGCGCCGAACAGACGCTTCGTCTCCTGCAACGCATCGTTGGAGGAAAGACCCTGCGGCTTGTCGAGCAGCAGGATGCCGTCGACCGCACGGCCGGGCCTCGATCTACGCTTGCGGCGCACGCGTCAGTCCTCGTCTTCCGGCACCGCGGCGTCACCGTCGCCCGCTTCGTCCGGATGGCGCGCCGCGTCTTCCGCGCGCGCCCGGTTGATCAGGTCGTCGAGGGCACGGGAACGTTCCGCGACCTCGTCCCAGTGGAAGCGCAGCCGCGGCGTCGACCGCATCTGCGAGCGCTTGGCGACGAGGGAGCGGAGCCAGCCGGCGGCGCCCGTGAGCACGGCGACGAGTTCGGCGCGTGCCTCGGGAGTCACTGCGTCGAGGGAGGAGACGTAGACCTCCGCATAGCCCAGATCCGGGCTCACGCGGACGTCGTTGACGGAGACCATGCCGACCCGGGGATCCTTCATCTCGAACTGAAGGATCGTCGCCAGCTCACGCTGTATGAAGTCCGCGACCCGCTGGTCTCGCCCGTACTCTCTCGGCATAGCGGCGCACGCCCGTCACAGGGTGCGCGCCACCTCCTTGGTGTCGAACACCTCGATCTTGTCGCCTTCGCGGACGTCGTTGTAGCTGCGTACACCGATGCCGCACTCCGTACCCTGACGCACTTCCTGCACGTCTTCCTTGAAGCGGCGCAGCGACTCGAGTTCGCCCTCGAAGACCACGACGTCGTCGCGCAGCACGCGAATGCGCTTGTTCCGATGCACCGTTCCGTCGATGACCATGCAGCCGGCGATGGCACCGAACTTCGGCGACCGGAACACCTCGCGGACTTCCGCGATGCCGACGATCTCCTCGCGGAGTTCCGGCGCGAGCATGCCCGAGAGGACCTGCTTGATGTCGTCGAGCAGCTCGTAGATGACGCTGTAGTAGCGCAGATCCAGGCCTTCCTGCTCGATGATGCGCTTGGCCGATGCGTCCGCACGGACGTTGAAGCCGATGACGACGGCCTTCGAGGTGAGCGCGAGGTTCGCGTCCGACTCGTTGATGCCGCCGACGCCGGAGGAGATGACGTTGACGCGCACCTCGTCCGTGCCCATGTCGGCGATGGACTGGAGCAGTGCCTCGAGGGAGCCGCGCACGTCCGTCTTGAGGACGAGATTCAGTGTCGCGACCTCGCCTTCGCCGAGATTCTCGAAGAGGCTGTCCATGCGCGCCGCCTGCTGCAGCTGCAGGCGCGCCTGCTGGCTCCGCTCGCGCCGGAAGTCCACGAGTTCCTTCGCGCGGCGCTCGTCCTCGACGACGGCGAAATCGTCGCCCGCATCGGGCGTACCCGACAGTCCGAGTACCTCCACGGGAATCGACGGACCGGCCTCGTTCACCTGCTGGCCGCTCTCGTCGAGCATCGCGCGGACCCTGCCGACGTGTTCACCGGCGACGATGAAGTCGCCCTTGCGCAGCGTGCCGTTGCGGACGAGCAGCGTCGCGACGGAGCCGCGACCACGATCGAGGCGCGACTCCACGACGGAGCCCTGTCCCGGCGCGTCGGGCACGGCCTTGAGCTCGAGCAGCTCCGCCTGCAGAAGCACGGCCTCGAGCAGGCTGTCGATGCCTTCGCCGGTGATGGCGGACACGTCGACGAACTGCGTGTCGCCGCCCCAGTCCTCGGGAATGACGTCCTTCGCCGCGAGCTCGTTGCGCACGCGCTGGGGGTCGGCGCCTTCCTTGTCGATCTTGTTGACGGCGACCACGATCGGCGTTCCTGCGGCCTTCGCGTGCTGCACCGCTTCTTCGGTCTGCGGCATGACGGAATCGTCGGCCGCCACCACGAGGATCACGATGTCGGTGACCTCGGCGCCGCGGGCGCGCATGGCCGTGAACGCCGCGTGGCCCGGCGTGTCGAGGAAACTCACGACGCCGTGGCCCGTATCGACGTGGTAGGCACCGATGTGCTGCGTGATGCCACCGGCCTCGCCGCTCGCCACGCGCGTCTTGCGGATGAAGTCGAGCAGCGAGGTCTTGCCGTGGTCGACGTGACCCATGACGGTGACGACCGGCGGACGCGTCGATTCCTCGCCTTCGAAGCTGGCGATGGTCTCGAGGTGCTCCTGCTCGATCGCGTCGGACGCCACGAGCTTCGGCTTGTGGCCCATCTCCTCGACGAGGAGCACGGCCGTATCCTGGTCGAGAGCCTGGTTGATGGTCGCCATGACGCCCATGGTCATGAGCTTCTTGATGGCGTCGCCGGCCTTCACGGTCATGCGCTGGGCGATCTCGCCCACGGTGATGACCTCGGGGACCTCCACCTCGCGGGCGATGAATTCCGTGGGCCGCTCGAAGCCCTGTGTCCGCACGTTCGCCCGGCCGGAGGACCGCCGCTTGCGCTGGGCGACCCGATCCCGGGACAGGGTGCCGGCGCGACGCCCGCGGCTCTCGATCGGATCGGCGTCGCCGCGCTCGCTGCGTCCACCCTTGCGCTTGCCCGCCTTGCCAGCGGCAGCGGGCTTGACCGCACCGCCGCGCTTCTCGGCCGTCGCGGTCTCCGCCTCCACGGCGGCGCGCGCAGCGGCGGCTTCACGCGCCGCCTGCTCCTCGGCCTCCTTGCGCTTGCGCTCCTCTTCCTCGGCCTTCGCTCTGGCCTCGGCTTCCGCCTTCTCGCGCTCGGCCTCCTCGGCGCGCCGCTCGGATTCGGCCTTGCGAGCCTCCTCCTCGGCGCGGCGCTCCAGCTCGGCTCGCTGGCGGCCGGCCTCGAGCTGCGCCTCCTCGGCCTTCACCTTCTCCAGTTCCGAGGTGACGGGGGCGGCGGGCGCAGGCTCCTCCTCGGCCGCCGGCGCCGTGCGCTTGACGTAGGTGCGCTTCTTGCGGACCTCGACGGCGACGGCCTTGCCGCGGCCGCGATCGGTGCGCAGCGTGCTCACCGACTTCCGCTTCAACGTGATCTTCTTCGTCGCGGGCTCGGCGGCGCCGTGAGAAGTCTTGAGGAACGCGAGCAGCGTCTGCTTCTGTTCCTCCGTGACGGTCTCTTCCTCACCGGAATGGGGAAGGCCCGCTTCCGCCATCTGCTTCAGCAGACGCTCGGTGGGCGCGCCAACCGTTTCGGCAAGTTGCTTGACGGTCACTTCAGCCATGCACGTTTCTCCGGGGTTCCTGTCCGCTCGCAGCGCGAGCCCGACGACGCTCGAGGCGCTCTTCAGGCCGACGCCACCTCCGCGTCGTCCTGGGCATCACCCGAGCCAGCTCCGTCGCCGCCTTCCGGGTCCGCTTCGGCGTCCGCGAACCAGGGTGCACGAGCCGCCATGATCAGCGCCGCTGCCGTGTCCGCGTCGAGACCGAGTTCCTCGATCTCCGTCAGCTCGTCGACCGCCTGCTCTGCGAGATCCTCCTGTGTGGGGATCTCGTGCTTGGCGAGCAGGAAGGCGAGGCGTCGCTCCTGGCCCTGCTCCTCGAGAAGCTTGAGCAGGTCCTCGGCGGGCTCGAAGCCCTCGAGCGCTTCCTCGGAAGCCAGCGCCTGCGTCAGCAGCGCATCCTTGGCGCGATTGCGCAGCTCGAGGACGATGTCCTCGTCGAAGCCCTCTATGCCCATCATCTCCTCGATCGGGACGTAGGCGACTTCCTCGAGCGTCGTGAATCCTTCATCGACCAGCACGACGGCCACGTCCTCGTCGACGTCGAGCTTCTCCATGAAGTTCTCGACGTACTGCGTGACCTCGGCTTCCTGTTTCTGGCCGGCTTCTTCCTCGGTCATGATGTTGAGCTGCCAGCCGGTAAGCTCGCTGGCGAGGCGCACGTTCTGCCCTCCGCGACCGATGGCCTGCGCGAGGTTGTCCTCTTCGACGGCGATGTCCATCGTGTGTGTCTCCTCGTCGACGACGATGGAGACGACCTCGGCCGGGGACATGGCGTTGATGGCGAGCTGCGCGATGTTCTCGTCCCAGAGCACGATGTCGATGCGCTCGTTGGCGAGCTCACCGGAAACCGCCTGCACACGCGATCCGCGCATGCCGACACAGGCGCCGACCGGATCGATACGGCCGTCGTTGGTCTTCACCGCGATCTTCGCGCGCGAGCCGGCATCGCGAGCCGCAGCGCGGATCTCGATCACCTGCTCTGCGATCTCCGGCACCTCGATCTCGAAGAGCTTGGTGAGCATCTTGGGATCGGTACGCGAGAGGATGAGCTGCGGGCCACGTGCCTCCGGATCGATGCGCTGCAGGAGTGCACGCAGCCGATCGGAGATCCGGAACGTCTCGCGCGGGATCATCTGGTCTCGCGGCAAAACGGCTTCGGCGTTGTTGCCGAGATCGACGATCACGACCTCGCGCGTCACCTTCTTCACGGTGCCGCTGACGAGTTCACCCACGCGCGGCGTGTAGAGCTCGACGACCTTCGCGCGTTCGGCTTCGCGGACGCGCTGCACGATGACCTGCTTGGCCGTCTGCGCGGCGATGCGCCCGAACTCGACGGACTCGACCTCCTCCTCGTAGACGGAGCCCAGCTCGTAGCTCGGATCGATCTCCTTGGCCGCAGCGAGGCTGAGCTCCGCCTGCGGGAACTCCATCTCCGCCTCGGACTCGACCACGGTCCAGCGCCGGAAGGTCTCGTACTCGCCGGTCTCGCGGTCGATGGCCACGCGCACGTCGGCGTCTTCGGAGTAGCGCTTCTTCGTGGCCGTGGCCAGCGCGAGCTCGAGCGCCTCGAAGATGACCTCGGGCTCGACACCCTTCTCGTTCGAGACCGAATCGACGACCAGCAGAATTTCCTTGCTCATCTGACCCTCCGCCGCCGTGCGGCGTCCTTCGTTCTCTCGTCCGGCTTCATTCGAAGCGCGGCACGATCCTCGCGCGCTGGATCCACTCCAGCGGCAGCAGATACTCGTCGTCGTCGACCTGGACGACCACTTCGTCGCCCTCCACGCCGGCGAGGACGCCGGTGAGCTTGCGCCGGCCCTCGAAGGGCTGGTTCAGCCGGATCTCGACCGACTCGCCGACACTCTCGGCGTAGTGCTCGAGGCGGAACAGGATCCGATCCATGCCAGGGCTCGAGACCTCGAGCGTGTACTGGCCGCTGATCGGCTCCTCCACGTCGAACACGGCGGACACGCGCCGGCTCACCGCTTCGCAATCATCGACCGAGACACCTTCCTCTCGGTCGATGTAGATCCGGAGCGTGCTGTGGCGACCGGACGGCAGGAGCTCGAAGCCCCAGAGCTCGCAGCCCGCGGCCGCGATCAGGGGTCGGATGAGTGCCTCGATGTCGGCAGCCCGTCGATCGGATCCGCCGGAGCCCTTCACCACGTCGCTTCTCGCCGCTCCTTCGTCGTTCGTCGCGCACCGGCGCGCCAGAAACAAAAAATGGGCCCGAGGCCCATTCCGTGACCCGGCTCCGCACCGCCACTCGCGCGATACGGACTAGGTATCGATCTCGCCGTGTG
>JAZBPO010000258.1:0-10190 GCA_036351675.1 Pseudomonadales bacterium | reverse complement strand
GGAGATCGGCCTCGACGTGAACTCGCCGGATCCCAACAAGACGCCGCCGCCGCCGGATCCCGAGAAGAAGTCCATCGTCGTGAAGATCACGAGCCGCGATCGCATCCTCGTCGCGCAGCGCGACGTCGACTGGCGTTCCGTGCGGGCCAACATCGAGCGGCTGCACGCGGAGAACCCGGAAGCGCCGGTGATCATCGTGCCGCACAAGGAGTCCTCGACCGGCGCGCTCATCCACATCATGGATTCGGCCCGCCAGGCGGGGGTCTACGACGTGAAGCTCGGCAGCATCGCCAACAACTAGCCACTGCCAGCGCAGACGTTCCGCGGAAGGCCGGCATTCGCCGGCCTTCTTCGTTTCAGGGCCCGGTCACGAGGCCGACGACCGCACCCGTCGTGAGCGTCGCGAGCGTACCCGAGACGAGCGTCCGTGGCGCCAGCGCGAGCACGTCGGCACGGCGCTCGGGGACGAGCGCGAGGAGGCCGCCCACCATGATCCCGAGCGTGCCGAAGTTGGCGAAGCCGCACATGGCGTAGGTCAGCACGAGCACGCTGTGCCCGGAGAGCCGGCCCTCCGGCAGCGAGGCCAGCTCGAGATAGGCCAGCAACTCGTTCAGCACCAGCTTCGTGCCGAGGAGGCTGCCGCCGGTGCCCGCCTCGGACCAGGGCACGCCGATGAGCCAGGCGACCGGTGCGAAGAGCCAGCCGAGGACACGTTCCAGCGAGAGCGCCTCTCCGGCGACGGCGGGCAGGACGCCCAGCAGTTCGTTCAGCAGCGCCACCAGCGCGACGAACACGACCAGCATGGCGAGGACGTTGGCGGCCAGGCGCAGGCCGTCACCGGTGCCCCGCGTGATCGCGTCCATGAGCCCGTCGTAGTCCGTTTCCGGCAACGCCAGGTCGCCGTGCTCCGGGTGCGTGGCGGGCTGCGTGGGCACCATGAGCACGCCGAACAGGATGGCGGCCGGAGCACTGATCACGGATGCCGCGAGGATGTGGCCGAGCGACGCCGGCAGCACCGGCTCGAGGATGCTCGCGTAGAGCACCATGACCGTGCCGGCGACCGTGGCCATGGGTGCCGTGAGGAGCATGAAGAGCTCGCCACGGCTCATGCCGGCGAGGGCGGGACGCACCGTGAGCGCAGTCTCCACCGGTCCCACGAAGATGCTCGCGGCCGCTCCGAGACCCACGGCGCCCCCCACGCCGAGCGAACGGCGGAGTACGCCGCCGATGGCGCGTACCACGGCGGGCACGATGCCCCAGTACCAGCCGATGGCCATGACCACGCTGAACAGCAGGATCTGAGCGGCGAGGCGGAAGGAGAAGATGAAGAGCGTCGCCGGATTGGCGACCGCGAACGGTGGTTCCGCCCCGCCCAGATAGCCGAACACGAAGGCCGCACCCGCACCGGCGGCCGCGTCGAGCGCGACCACGACACCATTCAGCGCGAGCAGCACGCGCTGCACGAAGGGCACGTGCACGATCAACAGCGCGACGGCGATCTGCAGCGCCAGTGCCACGGCGACGATGCGCCAGGGCACGGCACGCCGGTCCTCGGACAGGGCCCAGCCGAGGGCCAGTAGGAGCAGGATGCCCAGAGCTGCCTGCATGACGTCTCCCCCTGTCGTCTTGATCAGCCAACGCGGGACGCATACCGTGCGCGATCGCCGCCAGCGGAGATCGCCATGACCACGGGTCGCGTCGTGCTACTCAACGGTTCGTCGAGCGCGGGCAAGACGACCCTCGCCCGTGCCCTTCAGGTAGTGCGTCGCGAGCCGTGGTTCCATCTCGCCCTCGACCAGTTCCGGGACGGTATGCCGCCCGCCTATCGAGGCCTCAACTCGCCGCCGGAGACGCCAGGTGCCCGGGGTCTCAACGTCGTCCCCGTGGACAGGGACGGCGCGCGCGTCACGGAGGTCCGCTTCGGCGACGTCGGTCAGCGCATGCTGCGCGGCATGCATCGCGCCGTCGCCGCCTTCGCGCGGGCCGGCAACGACGTCGTCGTCGACGATCTGTTTCTCGCCCCGGGGACCCTCGACGACTACCTCGAGGCCCTCATGGACCTCGATGTGCTGTTCGTCGGCGTGCGTGCGTCCCTCGACGTGGTCAATGCCCGCGAGGACGAGCGGCCCGGTCGCTTCCCGGGTACGGCCACCTCCCACTTCGACTCGGTCCACGCCCACGGCATCTACGATCTCGAAGTGGACACGGGGCGGGAGAGCCCGCGCGCCTGCGCCGAGCACATCTCTCGCCGCCTCGACGCGCCGGAACCCTTCACCGCCTTCCGTCATCTGCGCGAGGAACGAACGCGTCCGGCCGCCGACGGCGCAGCGATCTGATCAGTCGCGCTGATAGGTGCCCACGAGACGATTCATGCCGATGACGTCGTCGTGGATCTCTCCGAGAAAGGACCAGAGGTCGAGGCCCGCGGGAAGATCGGGCTCACGCGACAGCGCGAACAGCCAGAAATAGTACTGGTGCAGGCCGTGCCCCTCGGGCGGCATGGGACCACCATAGCCGGTGTTGCCGAAGTCGTTGGGCCCCGCCGTTCCGATGTCCGTCCCCTCGGCGAGTTCCCGCACCTCGGCAGGAATGTTGTAGAGCACCCAGTGCACGAAGCCGTAGCGCTGGGACAGCACCAGCGGCGCATCCGGATCGTGGCAGACGAGCGCGAGCGCGCGCGTGCCCTCCGGTACGTCGCTGAAGGCGAAGGCCGGCGAGACGTCCTCGCCCTCCCCCGTGTGCTTCGCCGGAATGGCGCCGCCGGCGGCGAAGGCCGGCGAGGTGAGCTGCATGGCGGACGGTGCGAAACCCATGTTCGGCTCCTTCTGCGTAGTGACTTCTGCCCGCTGCGCCTCAGCGAGGGACCGCGGCGCCACGGCTGACCCAGGTGGCGATGCGCGGGCCGGCCATGGCGTGATCGGCGCGCAGGCCCGGCAGCATGCGGAAGCCACCGTCCTCCAGCAACCGCACCGTGTCGCGGGTCAGATGACAGCCGCCCGCGAGCGAACGCCAGAGCGGGTTCACGCGGCGCTGCCAGCGCTGCACCGCAGGATCGGGCGCCAGGCCGTGCTCCGCGAAGAGCAGGCGGCCGCCCGGCCTGAGCAGGCGCCGCACCTCGCCGAGCGCGCGATACACGTCGGGGATCGTGCACAAGGTGAAGGTCACGATCACCGAATCGAAGCTGTGATCCTCCGCGGGCACCGATTCCCCCGAGAGCTGCAGCAGCTCCACGGGTACGCGCGCAGCCTCCATGCGTCGCCGCGCCAGCGCGGTGATGTGCTCCCCGGGGTCCACCCCGACCACGCGTCGTACGCGCGCTGGATCATAGAGCGGGAGATTGAGCCCCGAACCCATGCCGAGCTCGAGCACGTCGCCCTCGGCCTCCGGCACGATCTCCTCGCGCACGGCCATGACCTCGGGCGAGCCGCACATGCGGTCGATGGCCGGAGACAGCAGATAGCGATCGTAGAGCCCCATCAGGTCTTCCTCTCCTTGCCGAGCGCGGCGGCGAGCGCGTCGTCGATGGTCTCGTGCCGGAACTGGTAGCCGGCCGCCTCGGCGCGCTCCGGCAGGACGGCGGCGCCGGAGAGCAGCAGTTCCTCCGCCATCTGACCGAGCACCAGGCGCAGCAGCGGAGCCGGAACCGGCAGGAACGCCGGTCTGCGCAGGGCGGCGCCGAGGGCTCGGCTGAAGTCCGCGTTGCGGACGGGATTCGGTGCGGTGAGGTTGACGGGCCCCGACAGGGTCTCGTCGTCCGCGAGACGCCGCAGCAGCCCGACCACGTCGGCCATGTGGATCCAGGACATCCACTGCCGGCCATCGCCGATGGGACCGCCGAGGCCGAGGGAGAACGGCAGGCGCAGGCGCGCGAGCAGACCGCCGCGGCCCAGCACCAGGCCGATGCGGGCGAGCGCCACCCGCGTTCCGAGCGCCTCGAAACCCAGCGCAGCCCGTTCCCAGCGGGCACAGAGGTCAGCGGCGAAGCCGGCACCGACCGGATCGCGCTCCACGAAGCGCTGCTCTTCCGAGACGCCGTAGAACCCCACGGCGGAAGCACTGACGAGGACGCGCGGGGGCGCGCCGGCGAAGGCCTCGCAGAGTCGCTCCGTGTAGGCGACACGCGAGGAGAGCAGTTCCTGACGCCGGACGTCGCTCCAGGGTCGGTCGGCGATACCCGCACCGGCGAGATTGATCACGACGGCGGGCTCGCGGCGCACGGCCTCGCGCGGCTCGGCGACCAGATCCACGCCCGGGAGGACGCGGGCAGCCCGAGCCGGCGAGCGCGTCAGCACCGTCACCTGGGCTCCGGCCTCCACGAGTTCCGGTACGAGATGCCGGCCGACGAAGCCCGAACCACCGGTGACGAGAACGCGGGTGGGGTCTTGATCCATGGTCGCTCCGGAGCCGTGATGCGCGCGAGAGCGTAACCCATCGACGCCGGACCTTCCGCTACGCTAGGGCCCTGCCATGGCACCGGAGCGCGCACGATGGACGACGCCCTCGACACCTTCGCCCGCCTCCTCGACGACGCCCGCAGCGGCGTCGTCTTCACCGGCGCGGGCATCTCCACCGAATCGGGCATCCCGGACTTCCGCAGCCCCGGCGGGCTCTGGACACGCATGAAGCCGATCCGCTTCCAGGACTTCGTCGCCTCCGAGGCGGTTCGTCAGGAGTCCTGGCGCAGGCGCTTCGACGGTGAGCGGACCCTGGAGACGGCGGAGCCGAACCGTGGCCACGCGGCCGTCGCGGAGCTCGTGCGCCGCGGCAGCGTCTCCACGGTGATCACGCAGAACATCGACAACCTGCACCAGGTCTCGGGCGTCCCCGACGAGCAGGTCGTCGAGCTGCACGGCAACGCCCACTACGCGGCCTGTCTCGAATGCGGCGCGCGCTACGAACTCGCCGATCTCGAACGCCAGTACCGGAGGGAAGGTGCCGTCGCCCCGTGCGCGGCCTGCGGCGGCATCGTGAAGACGGCGACGATCAGCTTCGGCCAGGCCATGCCCGAGGACGCCATGGCCCGCGCCCAGGCCGCCACCCTCGCCGCGGATCTGTTCGTCGTGATCGGCAGCTCACTCACCGTCTATCCCGCGGCAGCCTTCCCGGAGTACGCGGCGCGGGCAGGCATCCCGCTCGTGATCCTCAACCGCGAGGCCACCGGCCTCGACGACCTCGCGACACTCGTGCTGAACCGGGAGATCGGGGAGACGCTCGCCTTCGCTACGGGGCTCAACGCCTGACGAGTCGTGTGGGGCGAGGGTGTCGCATGCGGTCCCGGGTCGGGGTATCCGTCCGGAGCGACCTTGCCCGCCCTCGGGCGCGCAGGACGGTCGCAGCGATCCACGCCCGGACGCGAGCCGTTCGAATCGCCTCGAACGACCGGGGTCCTGGTGATCCAGGGGCGGAATCAGCGCGGCGGGATCTCCTCGTCCAGGATCTGCAGGGCACGATCCGCCGCCTTCTGGATCTCCTCCATGGAGCGCCGCACGTTCTCGTCCGAACTCTGCATGGCCACGAGTTCCGCCCGCCCGCGCATGATGCCGAGCACGTTGGACATGTCGTGCACGAGCTTGCGTGACGGCTTCGCGCCCTCACCCGCCGGCATCGCGGCGCCCGTCGCACCGAGCACCAGCGTGCGACCCGTCGCGTCGCCCTGGGAAAGTACCGTGGCGCGCCCGTCGGGCGTCGCGATGGTCAGGATGCCGTCGGCGAGCGGATCCCCTTCGAGATCGGCGAGTACCCCGATGGGCGTGCCGCGGACCGCGCCGAGATCGACGCCGAGGCGCGCCAGCGCGATGGGCGAAGCGTCGGCGACACGGCCGTCGCCGTCGAGCTCGATCCACGCCAGGCGCTCCGGCCGCGGCCCGGCTCCGAGGCCTTCCTCCAGCAAGCGCAGCTCCTCGCGCAGTGCGCGGATCCGTTCGACGAGAGCGTCCATGGCAGTCCCCTTCCCGAGCGCAGCCACATAGACTGGCGCAGTGCGTGCCGGACCGGAAGCCTTCACGCGCAGAATCCGCCCTCGCCGGAGCAGCTGGCCACGAAGGAAGACAGCATCGTCACGGAGCTCGTCGGTCGTCTGTTCGGCGACGAGGAGATCGAGGCCGCGACGCCCATCGCCTCGGGCTGGACCAATCGCGTCCTGCGCCTGACCCGCCGCGGCGGTGACGTCGTCGCGCGCCTGCCGCGACCGGGCGCGATCGTGGACGTCGCCGCGCGCCGCCGCGAAGCCGAGGTCTGGTCCCGCGCCGCGGCCGCCGCCGTGGTACCGGCGCCGCTGCTGATCGACGTCGAAGCCGGCATCCTGGTCACGCCCGTGGTGGCGGAACGGAACCTGCGCGCACTGCTCGGCGACGCGCGCCCGACGCGATCCATGCTCGATGCGCTCGGCACCCTCGTCGCACGCTTCCATGCCATCGACCCGGGCGCGCTGCCGGCCGTCGATCCCGTCGCGCGCCTCGACGCCGATCTCGGCCGCGCACGGCGCGCCGGCGTGACGCTCGATGCCGCCGTCGACCGCGCACGCGCACGCATCCCCACGCTCACGCGCACGGTGCTCGCTCACCACGACCTGATCCCCGCCAACATCCTCGTCGGCGAACGCCTCTGGCTCGTGGACCTGGAAGCCTCGGGCCCCGGCGATCCGGAGTTCGACCTCGTGACCCTCGCCAGTGCGCTCCGACTGGACGCCGCCGACGAGGCGCGCCTGTTCGCGGCCGCGGGGCGTCCGGTCCCGGAACGAACGCGGCTGCAGGCCCTGCGGACCCTGTTCCAGCTCAGCGAACACGCCTGGGCGGCCGCGCGCCTGGCCGAGGGTCGCACCGAGACCGGCGTGCGTGAGCAGTACGAGACCAGTCTGGCCGAGCTGCGCCGAGGGGTGGCGGACTGATCCGTCAGGCCCCGTGTTCTCCGTCGAGCGCCGCCAGGGCTGCGGCGAGCCGGGCATCGCCCTCGCCGCCGATCTCGTGCCAGGGGTGGCCGAGTTCCCGGAGCAGGCGCCGATAGCGCGCATGGAGGGCCGCGCGTTCCGCGGCGTCGGGAGACGCCCGCTGCGGATCCGGCTCCCAGGGCAGGTCCGGACGCGTCAGCAGATAGACGGCCGGCGGACGCGTCGCCAGCGCCTCGAGGATCCAGGGGGCGCAGCGCCCGAAGCGCACCTCGCTCCAGATACGGATGACCACGAGATCCGTGTCCGCGACGACACCCTCCTTCGTCCGGGCCGCATCCGCCTCCGCGCGCCACTGCAGGCGCGCGATGGGCTCGAGGTCGCCCTCCTCGTACCGGTTGCCGCGAGCGTCGAGCCAGCTGCGCGCGATCTCGGGTACCAGCGTGCGCCCCGTGTGCTCGGCGAGGGCGCGGGCGAGCGTGCTCTTGCCCGTGGACTCGACGCCCACGACGACGATCGCCTGCGCCCGGTCCACCGCGCTCAGGCCGCCACTGCGGCCGGCGACTCCATGGCCCTGCGCCAGGCGCGCCAGCCCATGACGGCCATGCCGATGTAGACGAGATAGAGCACGGTGTAGAAGTAGAGGCCCTTGTGGAAATAGATGCCCGTGGCGAGCACGTCGACCACGAACCAGAGAATCCAGTTCTCGAGCTTCTTGCGTGTCGACAACCACATGGCCGCGAGCGAGAGCATGGTCGTCGTGTTGTCCCAGTAGGGCAGCGCGGCATCGGTGTGGCGCTCGAACCAGGCGCCGGACGCGAGCGCCGCCGCCATGGCCACGGCAACGAGCACGACCAGCGTGCGCAGGTCCGTCGTCGTCACCGGCACCATGTCCTCGCTCCTACTGCCACCGTGGAGCCAGAACCACCAGCCGTAGCAATTGAGGGCCAGGAACACGAGATGCAGGCCGAGATCGGCATAGAGCTTCGCCTGCAGGAAGACCCAGAGCGAGATGCACACGTAGACGATGCCCACGGGCCAGGTCCACACGTTCTGCCGGATCAGCAACCAGACGCACAGCAGACCCGCAGCGAGGCCGGCGCACTCGAGCCAGTCGACGGCGTGCAGGGTCGTGAGCAGTCCGTCCATCGGCGTTCCCGGTCGCGGCGAGCCGGGGACTCTGACGCCGCGCTTCGAGCGCCGTCAAGATAAGCGTCCCATGCCTTAGACTAGGCGGAGTACTCCGGGTGCAGCGAGGTCCGCATTGCCCAAGGTCATCGCCATCGTCGAGGACGATTCCGACCAGCGCGAGAACTACCGCGACGCCATCACCAAGAAGGGCTACGAGGTACGCGCCTACGGCAGCCGCGAGGAGGCCATCGCCGGCTTCGACAGCAGCCTGCCGGATCTCGCGATCCTCGACATCATCCTCGGCGAGGAGGTGGACGCCGGCTTCGAGCTGTGTCGCGATCTCCTCGCGCGCTCACCGGACCTGCCCGTGATCTTCCTCACCGAGCGCATCGACGAGATCGACAAGATATCCGGGCTGAGGCTCGGCGCCTGGGACTACCTGCCGAAGCCGATCTCGCTCGACTATCTCGCCGAGCGCATCGCCTCGCTACTGCGCATCAACGCCGCACGCAGCCAGGGCGGCGCCAGCGCACAGAGCTCCGCGCGGCGCATCGGCGATCTGCTGCTCGACCAGGAAGCCCTGCTCGTCTCCTGGCGCGGCAGTCCGATCTCCCTGTCCGGGACGGAATTCCGCATGCTCGCCAAGCTCGTGCGCGTCCCCGGCCATGCGGTTTCCTACGAGACGCTCATGAACGCGACCATGCAGTCGCTCGTCACGAACAACACGATCAACACGCACATGCGCAACATCCGCAAGAAGTTCGAGCGCGCCGACCCCGACTTCGCCTGCATCAAGAGCGAGTACGGCTACGGCTACCGCTGGGTCAGCAAGTGATTCCCTTCCTCAACCGCGGTCCGCGCCTCGGCACGAAGCTGATGCTCCTCGGTTTCGCCCTGCTGATCGTGCCGTGGTTCAGCTTCCGGCAGCTCGTGCAGATGGAGTCCTTCCTCGTCCAGGGACAGTCCCAGGCGCAGCTCCTGACCGCGAAGGGCATCTCCACCCTGCTGAACGGACGCCAGGATCTCTTCAATGACCTGCCGATCTCCCTGGACGGCTACGAGGCGCTCTATGCGCATCCCCTGACCACGCCGGTGCGGATCGACGGCAGAGCTTCGGACTGGGCGGATCTCGCGGACAAGAAGCAGCGCTTCGGCGCCGGGCGCGAGTCGGGCGCGGCCCCAGACGGCAGCTTCGACCTGCTCCTGGGCGAACGCGGCGGGCAGCTCTACGTGCTGCTCGAGGTACACGACGACGCGCGCATCTGGCGCAATCCGAACGCCCTGCGCCTCGACAACGCCGATCACGTACGCCTGTCCTACGTGACGAGCCGCGGCAGTGACGGGCGCCTGCAGATCGCCCTGCAGGAGCCGGGCGTCACCACGGCCTACTCCATGGACTCGGACTGGCGCTTCGCCGAGGACGGCCAGCCCGAGAATCGCCTCCAGGGCTTCATGACGGAAACGGAGACGGGCTATCTCGTCGAGTTCCGCATTCCCCTCTCCATGCTGGGTTCACGGCGGTCCTTCGGCCTTTCCGTCGCCGACGTCGACGACGGAGCACAGCGCGAGATCCGCACCATCACCCAGACCCTGCCGACCGCGGGCCCGGAGAGTTTCAATCTGGTCGTGCTCCGTTCTCCCGAGGTCCTGAACATCATCCGTGGCCTCGGCTACTCCGGCGCGCGCATCCTCGTCGTCGATCCCCAGCAGCGCGTGCGGGCGGAGTCCGGCTCCTATTCCTCGAAGCCCGCCGAACCGGAGAGCGGCGACTGGGCCTCGGCGCTCCTCGATCCGCTCCGCCCCATCGTCCGCGAGCTCGTCGCCACGGCACGCTCCGATCTCGCGGTGCGCCAGGGTGCTTCCGTCGGCGAGGAGGTGATCCGTGCGTCGATCGCCGGCCAGCCCGCATCGGTGCTCCGACGCCTCGCCAACGGCGAGGAGATCATCATGGCCGCACACCCGATCGTGGGCAGTGACGAGGACATCATCGGTTCCGTCGTCGTGGAGCAGAACACGGACGACATCCTCGAACTGCAGCGCGAGGCCATGGAACGGATCATCATCGGCTCGGTCGTCAGTCTCTTCGCCGTGTTCGTCGTGCTGCTCGCCTTCTCCGTGCGCCTCGCCTGGCGGATCCGAGGTCTCGGCGCCGAGGCCACGAACTCGATCGACCAGC
>JAZBPO010000257.1:0-13073 GCA_036351675.1 Pseudomonadales bacterium | reverse complement strand
GGCGCGAACCGAAGAGCGATGCGCGCGAGCATGAGAAAACTGGGCAGCGCCAGTCTCGCCGTGATCTTCTCCCAGCGCCATGCGGCAGGACAATGACGTTCTCGCAGCCGCTTCCGATCCGGCGACCGACCAGCTATCCGGCCGCTGAGGGAATCGGGACGGAGTTGCTCGACACTCGCCGCGATCGCACCGTCGTGCCATGTCCACCGTCATCCGCCGGCGCGGAATTGCCGGGGATCTCCATGCCTGCCACGAACGCATGGTCGCGCGGGGCGATCAGAACTTGTAGCTGAGGCCGAGCGACAGCACGGGGTAGAACTCGAACTCGTCGAGGTCGTCCCGGATCTCCGCCTCCTCTCTCGCGACCTCCTGATCGATGAGCTCCTGTACCCCCGGGGGCGCTGCGTCGGAGGCGAAGGCTCGGAAGTTCGGCTCCGGAGCGCCCTGGAGGAGTACGCCCAGGTCGAGGGAGAAACCGAAACGCTTGTCGGGTCCCACGGCATTGCCCCAACCGATGCCGACATAGGGCGAGAAGTCGTCGAAAGCGAGATCCGCCTCGGCGCGGTCGACGAATTCCGCGGGGACCAGCAGGTCACCGATCTCCACGGTCGAGCCCGGCAGCGGCCGCCCCACGCCTGCGACCGCGTTGTCGTTGAAGTAGCCGCCCGCGGAGACGCGAAACCCCGAGCCGAGGATGTGCCAGTCCAGCAGGGCGCCGACGCTGCGCAGGTCGAGATCGAACTCGTAGTCTATGTCGCTCGCCTCGTCGTCGAAGTCGTAGCTGAAGTCGTGGACCAGGCCGCGGACGTTGAGTGTTTCCGTGAGACCGACGGTCACGCTGGCCCCGAGACCGAGCGTCCCGCCCTGCGCGCCGACGGCGATGTCGGCGGCGCGTGCGCCCGGAGCGAGCACGCATGCCAGAACGAACCACGGCGTGAGATGACGAATCATGGAAGCTCCTTTTCCTGGAAGTCCATCTGCCGCGGACGCGCGGCAAAGGGTGCGTACGCTAGCGCCGACGCGGCGTGCCCGGCCGTGAAGGGCGTCATGTACACATTGGGATCCAGCGCTCGATTCCGTGCTCTTCAGGTCTTCCCCGCGGGCCGACGGGCGGCGCCGTCGGCGTCGCGAGAGGGATTCAGGGCAGCGCAGGGGCACCGCTCAGTGGCACGAGCGCGATCGCGTTGTTCGGGTTCATCGGAATGACGAGCTGGTTCCGGCGGCTGTCGTGGCACATGGACGCCGCGCTGGGGATGCCGCGCGCGATGACCTCCGCGTCCTGACCGGGCCGGATGCGCGAGACGCTGCCGTGGCGCACGCTGCTCACGTACTTGGTTCCGTCCGGGACGATCACCAGCCCGTCGCTGCCTTTCTGGGCGGCGCGTTCCGTGCGCAGCAGCGTGCCCTCGCGGTCGAAGGTGAGCACGGCGTCGTCGTCGATGTTGACGACGACCGGGTTGCCGTCCGGATCCATGGCGACGCCGTTCGGCGCGGCCAGCGGCGCGCCCTCCAGCAGCAGATCGACGCGCCCGTCCGGCGTGATGCGGTAGAGGCGACTCGACGGTCGTGTGTTCGAGACGTAGAGCGTGCCGTCGGCGGCGACGGCGATGCCGTTCAGGAAGGTCGAGCCCTCGACACGCGTGGCTTCGAGGGGCTGGCCGCTGTCGAGGTCGAAACGCCGGACGAACTCGCCGTCGACCGTGTAGAGGATGCCGTCCGCGATGGCGCTGCCGAGTGGGTCGTTCAGGTCGAGACCGGTACGCTCGGCGCCGATCCACTTCGCGGTGTGCACGGAACCGTCCGGATTGATCAGCGAGACGTAGCCGTCGGCTCGCTGTGCGGCATCGCCGCGGCGTACGCCCGCGTTCATGACGAGCACGAGATCGCGGGCCGGGTCGTAGGTGCAGCTCTCGGCGAAATGGAAGCTTCCGAAGACCTTCACGTTCGGCGAGATGGGCACCGTCTCGCCCGCCTCGTTCACGGCCGCGAGCGGTGCACCGACCGTGATCGGCTCCGCGGCTGCAGCGAGCACGGAGATACCTGCGAGAACACAGGCCGAGGCGAACCTCTTGGGCTTGAGTCGATACATCTTCGGTCTCCAGCGGATTGCCGGGGGCCGCTCGTCCGCAGCCGCCGGCGGGCATGGTGGTGCCCGAGGGTACGTGGACTTCACCACTCCCGACGAGGCCCGGTGGGCCGGACCGATGGCTGCGCGATGATGGGGTGACGGCGACCTCGCCCCCGGGCAGCATTCGCCTTCCTCGTCCGACAGGAACTCGAACCCATGTTCAGCCACGTGATGATCGGTGCCGACGACGTCGCCGCCGCCAAGACCTTCTACGACGCGACCCTCGGCGCCCTCGGAATCGGCCCTGGCGTGATGGATCCGAAGGGCCGCTGCTTCTACATGACCGAGACAGGGGTCTTCGCCATCACCCAGCCCCTCGACGGCCAGCCCGCCACGGGCGCGAACGGCGGCACCATCGGCTTCGCGGCCGCGAGTCCGGAAGCGGCGGACGCCTGGCATGCCGCAGGGGTCGCCAACGGCGGCACGATCTGTGAGGACCCGCCCGGCGTGCGCGAGAACAACGGCAGCAAGCTCTACCTCGCGTACCTGCGCGACCCCGCGGGCAACAAGGTCTGCGCCCTGCACCGCATGGGTTGAGGCGCAGCACGCCGATCGACGACGCGCGTGCGGTCCGACGTTGCCCGTGCCGGGAGGCGGGGGTAGCGTCGGGGCGAAACGGTTCGGGGAGGTGCAGCATGTCCACCGCGAAACGCGACATCGAGGCAGCCTCGGACGCCGCGATCGCGCTCGATGCCTACTGGATGCCCTTCACGGCGAACCGCTGGTTCCGGGATCACCCGAAGCTGATCACCGGGGCGCGCGGCGTGCGCTACACCACCTCCGACGGTCGTGAGCTGCTCGATTCCGCGGCCGGGCTCTGGTGCTCGAACGCGGGCCACTGCCATCCGCGCATCGTCGAGGCGGTGCAGCGCCAGGCCGCGACCCTCGACTACGCCATGTCCTTCCAGGTCGGGCATCCGGAGGCCTTCCGCCTGGCGGAAAGGCTGGCGGCGCTGGCGCCGGCGGACCTCGACCGGGTCTTCTTCACCAATTCCGGCTCCGAGGCCGCGGACACGGCGCTGAAGATCGCGCTCGCCTGGCAGCGCCAACGGGGCGAGGCGGGCCGCACGCGGCTGGTCGGCCGCGAACGGGGCTACCACGGCGCGGGCTTCGGCGGCATCAGCGTCGGCGGCCTCGGCAACAACAGGAAGGCCTGGCCCTCGGCGCTGCTCGCCGGCGTGGACCATCTGCCGCACACGCACGATCCTGCGCGCATGGCCTTCTCCCGGGGGCAGCCCGAATGGGGCGGACATCTCGCGGAGGACCTCGAGCGCCTCGTCGCGCTGCACGGCGCGGGCACGATCGCGGCCGTGATCGTGGAGCCCGTCGCCGGCTCCGGCGGCGTCATCGTGCCGCCGCTCGGGTACCTGCAGCGCCTGCGCGAGCTGTGCACGCGGCACGGCATCCTGCTGATCTTCGACGAGGTGATCACCGGCTTCGGCCGCGTCGGCCACGGCTTCGGCGCCGAGCGCTTCGACGTCGTCCCGGACATCATCTGCTGTGCGAAGGGGCTCACCAGCGCCATGGTGCCCATGGGCGCCGTCATCGTCCGGCAGGAGATCTTCGACGCCTTCATGACCGGACCCGATCACGCCGTGGAGCTCTTCCACGGCTACACCTACTCCGGTCATCCCCTGGCGATGGCCGCGGCCCACGCGGCGCTCGACGTCTACGAGACGGAGGACCTGTTCGCGAGGGCGAGGGGACTGGAGGCGCAGTTCGAAGCGCGAATTCACGGCCTCAAGCAGCGGGCCCCGATCACGGACATCCGCAACATCGGGCTCATGGGCGCCATCGATCTGGAGCCGGATCCGCAGGCACCGGGCGCACGCGGCATGGCCGTCTTCGAGCGGGCCTTCGAACGCGGCCTCGTGGTGCGCACAAGCGGTGACACGATCGCTCTGAGCCCGCCGCTGGTGATGACGGTCGAAGAGCTCGACATGCTCTTCGACCTGCTCGGCGAGGCCCTCGACGGCCTCGCCTGAGCGCGGGCCTCAGGCCGCGCGGCGCTCGCCGTCAGCGCTGCGGCCGCCCGCGGCGAGCGCGCGCGTGCGCGCCTCCACGTCGGCGCTGACCGCGGCCTCCAGTTCCTCGAGGGCGACGAGGAGACCGTCGGCGAGCGTCGCGAGATCCGGCACGAGACCCTTCGCGGCGGTCAGCCCGAAGTCCACGGCGCCGGCGCGGGACAGCAGGGTCACGTTCAGCCCCTGGCCCTGAACCACGACCGACACCGGGTAGTAGCCGCAGAGCTCGGCACCACCGAAGAAACGCGGCTCGCGCGGCCCGGGGACGTTGGAGAGGACCAGATTCGCGGGCGGGGCGACGCGGCCCGAGAGGCCCGGAATCGCCGACGCCAGGCCGGCCGAACCGAGCAACAGCGCCCAGTTCTCCGCCGCGTTCCGGGACAGCGTGGCGAGCTGGCGCTTGCCGCGCGCGGCCGAGGCCCGGGCCCGCTGCAGGCGCACGAGGGGGTCGTCCACGTCGGTCGCGAGGTCGGCGACGAGCACGGAGACGTTGTTGCCGACACCGCTGCCGCTGCGCACGGACACCGGGCAGGTGGCGGAGAGCGAGCGCTCGGTCAGCTCGCCGCGGCCGGCCAGCCAGCGCCGCAGGGCGGCGCCGGTCAGTGCGATGGCGACGTCGTTCAGGGTCGCGCCGGCAGCCTTGGCGACGCCGCGGACGCGGTCCATGGGGAGCGAACGCGTCGCGACGGCGCGGTGGCCGTCTACGGGCGCATTGAAGGACTGCGCGCGGACGCCGAAGGGCAGGTCGGCGACGGGCTGCCCGGAGAGCGTCCGCAGCGTGCCCTCGAGCGTGTTCTCGACCGCCAGGCGATAGAGCCCTGCGGCGTCCCGGACCGTTCCCCGCAGGCGCTGCACGAGGCCGAGACGCGCTTCCGGCTCTGCCGCGGGAGCGTCGATGGACCAGGGCGCCACGGGTCCGTGGGCCGCGTCGGTCGCGAGCTTGCCCATGGCGAAGGCCACGCCCGCCATGCCGTCCACGAGCGCGTGGGAGCTCTTCATGTACAGCGCGAAGCGCGAGCCCGGGTGGCCGTCGCCGGCGAGCCCCTCGATGAAGTAGCACTCCCAGAGCGGGCGGGCGCGATCGAGGGGCGCGGCGTGGAGGCGCTCGACGACGCGCTCGAGCTGCGCGCGGGAGCCTGGTTCGGGCAGGGCGATGTGGCGCACGTGGTAATCGAGATCGAAGCGCTCGTCGTCGATCCAGGCCGGCGTCAGGGGCAGCGTGCCGCGGCCCGAGGCGAGCTTCCGGCGCCAGAAGGGTGCTGCGGGCTGGGCGCGGAGGGTCTGCACGAGGCGGCCGACGAAGTTCTTCTCGCCATCGGGGATGCGGTACTCCTCGATGCCCGCGATGTGCGTCGGCGCCGTGGCGGTCTCGGCGCGCAGGAACATGGCGTCCTGAATGCTCAGCGGGATGCGGTCGGCCTTGCTCATGGTTCGATTCCCTCGACGTTCTGGACGTTCAGCAGAGTTTGAAACGAGACCGGGTCACGTTATTGTCGAAATGCGACAACTCGTTTGCAGATGACGACACTTGGGTTCACGAGCAGGCAGCCACGAACGGCGGTTCGCGACGACGGGACGTGTCCCGTATCCCGCGCGACCGGACGGTCCGGCGTCGCGCGTCGGCGTGCTGAGCGGCTTCCGTCGAGTGGTGGACCGCCTCGGCGGCGACCACCGCGCGCTGCTGGCGGAGTTCGGCCTCGGGCCCGACGCCCTCGACGATCCCGACGCCTGGATCCCCTTCGTGACGGCCGTCGATCTGCTCGAACGTGCCGCCGAGGTGCTCGAGCGCCCCGATTTCGGACTCGAGCTCGCTGAGCACCAGGGGCTGCTCGCCGCGCTCGGCCCCGCCGCCTTCATCGCCCGCCACAGCGAGACAGTGGAGAGCACGCTGCGCGCCCTCGGTGGCTGGCTCGACGCCGTTCAGACCCGCGGCGTCTCCTTCGAGGTCGACCGGACCGAGGAGGGCAGCGGTCGCCTCCGCTGGCGCATACGCCTCGCCCGGCGCGCGCAGGCGGCCCAGACCAACGAGCTCAATCACGCGATCTGCCTGCGCATTCTCCAGAACCTCCGTGGTCGCGACTTCCGGCCGCTGGAGGCGCGCTTCGTTCACGAGCGTCCGCGTGACGACGCGCGGCTGCGCGCACTGTTCGGGCCGCGCCTGCGCTTCGGCGCTGCCCACAACGAGCTGCGGATTCCGGCGGCCGACATGGACGCCCCCCAATCCGCAGTCCGATCCCGCACTCCGGGAGCTTGCCCAGGGCTATGTCGCGCGCCTCGTGCGGGCTCGGGGGCGCCCCGCCGACACGGTCAGCCGCTGTGCCGATCTCGTCGCGCAGCTGCTGCCGACGCGGGGCTGCGATCTCGCGGCTGTCGCCGCTGCGCTCGAGCTCCATCCGCGGACGCTGCAGCGCCGCCTCCGCGCGGCCGGCGCCGACTTCCGGAGCGTGCTGGAGCGAGAACGCCGGACCTTCGCGCTGCGCTATCTCGCCGATCCCGAGTTGCCCCTCGTGCGCATCGCCGGGCGCCTCGGCTATGCGGACCAACCGACCTTCACGCGAGCCTGTGCGGGCTGGTTCGGCGTGACGCCAGCGGTGATGCGCGAGCGCCTGCTCGCGGGCGAGTTACCCGATGTTCGAGGTTGACGCGCGTCGAGGACGCGCCGGAGATTGCTATGCTCGCTCGACGCAACTGACCGGGGACCCTCCGATGACCGCTTTCGCCTGGCGCCTTCGCGCGCTGCTGCCCATCTCCATGCTCCTGCTCTGCGGCGCCGCCGCGGCCGCGAACGACGGCTTCACGCTCCATCCGACGGCTGTGCCCGCGCCCTATGCGGCGAGCGCCAGCACCCTGCCCACGACCTCGCTCTTCTTCACCTCCGGCATGGTCCCGGCGCCGGCGGACCCCGACGCACCGGCCGGCTCGCCGGCGCGGTATGGCGACACCTACACGCAGGCCATGTCGATCTTCGCCCGGCACTCGGAGAATCTGGAGGCGCAGGGCCTCGCGCGCGAGGACGTGCTCTACGCGCGCGCCTACGTCGTGCGCGATCCGCGGTCCGGCGAATTCGACTGGGCCGGCTGGAACCGCGCCTTCACGGAGTTCTTCTCGGCCGGCGGCGACGACCACGCGCCGGCGCGCACGAGCATCGGCATCGATCGCCTCGGCAACAGCGATTACCTCATCGAGGTGGAGCTGGTGGCGGCCTATCCCGACGCCACGGGCCCCTGGCTCGCAGGCCCCGGTACGGACTGGAGCGTGCCGAACCCGCAGCTCCGCCCCTTCGGCTCACCGAGTTCGCGCATCAGCTCCGGGGTCGCCGTGTCTCCGAACGCACCGCTCTACTTCACCTCCGGCATGCTCGCGGACACGAAGAACCCGGAACTGGACGCGAGCGACCCGGAGCGCCGGGGTGACATGGAATGGCAGGCGACGGACGTGCTCCGCAAGCTGGAGGCGAACCTCAAGGGCGTCGGCCTGACCATGCGCGACGTCTTCTTCCTCCGCGCCATGGTGTTTCCGGATCCGCTCAGGGGCGGCGAGGTCGACTTCTCCGGCTGGAACCGCGCCTACGAGCGTGTCTTCAACACGCCTGCGAACCCGCACAAGCCCACGCGGACCACCATGGCCGCGCCCGGATTCAACGTCACCGGCGCGCTGCTCGAGGTCGAGGTCTACGCGGCCTTCCCGGACGCGCGTGGCCAGCACACGACCTACGACCTCGACAGCCGGAACCCGAACCTCGTCGCCAACGGCGATCCTGACTCCTTCCTGAGCGCAGGCATGGCGGTGGCGCGACACACGCCCCTGACCTTCGTGTCCGGCGCCATCGCCGCGGCCGACGCGCGCGGTGGCGACATGAAGACCCAGGCCCTCTCCGCACTCGAGACCATGGCCGCGCGGCTCGAGCAGGCCGGCGTCGGCTTCGAGGACGTGATCCAGCTGCGCGCCTACCTGAACGTGGGCGACGATTTCCGCGGCAACTTCGGCCTCTGGAACGAGGCCTACGGCCAGTACTTCAACAACGACGACAATCCGCACAAGCCCGTGCGCACGGCGCTGCCCGTCGTCGGCCTGCCGGCGGGTGCGCTGATCGAGATCGAGGCGATCGTCGGCGCGCCGGACTGAGGCCACGGCAGGCGCTTCGCATGGCAGGCGACGCGGCCGGGTCGCAGGCCCGGCCGGCGGTCACGGAAGCCGAGGAGATCTCGGAGATCGCCTTCGGCTTCATGGCCTCGAAGGCGCTGTTCGCGGCCCTGCATGCAGACCTCTTCTCCCAGCTCGCGGACGGCCCGCTCGACGCGGCAGCGGTCGCCGAACGCACGGGTCTGCGCGTCCATGCGACCACGACGCTGCTCACGGCCCTGACGACGATCGGTCTGCTCGAGTACGACGGCGAGCGCTGGCGGAACGCACCGGGGGCCGCGACTTTCCTGGTCCGTGGCGCGCCCTACGACTTCGGCGATTACCTGCGCCACCAGATCGACCGTCAGATGTATCCGCTCATGGGGCAGCTCGACGCCGCCCTGCTCGGCGTGCGCGACGACGCCATGATCGATTCCTATGCCAAGTGGATGGCCGACGCCGAGGCGGCGCAGCTCTACAGCTCGTCCCAGCACGCGGGATCGCTCGGCCCCGCGCGCACGCTGCTGCGCCGCGTCGATCTGGCGCCGGTCCGGCACCTGCTCGACGTCGGCGGCGGAACCGGCGCCTTCTCCATCACCGCTGCGCTGACCCATCCGGAACTCGAGGCGACGGTCGTGGATTTCCCCAACGTCGTCGCGCTGGGGCGCCAGTACGCGGAGGCGGCGGGCGTCGCCGATCGCGTCCGCTTCGTCGCCGGCGATGCGCTCGATGCCGAATGGCCACAGGGCGTCGACGCCCTGCTCTTCTCCTATCTGTTCTCGAGCGTGCCGGGCGATGCGATCCCGGGCCTGGTGGAACGGGCCGGCGCGGCCCTGGTTCCGGGCGGGCGGCTGCTCGTGCACGACTTCATGGTCGACGACGACAGGGCCGGTCCGCGTCTCGCTGCCCTGTGGCAGCTCCAGCACACGGCCTTCAATCCGGAGGCGCGCTCCGTGACGCCCGCTTTCGTGCGCGCGCGCATGGACGAGGCGGGCTTCGAGGACGTTCGTGTCGAGACCCTGATCCCGGGCATGACGCGCCTCGTGCACGCCGTCAGGTCGCAGCGCGCGTGATCTTTCCGAGGCGTTTCGCGCTCGCGGGTCCGCAGCAGGGTGCCGCTGCACGGGGGGCGGCATGAGCGAGACCGTCGGCCGACCCCGCCGCTCTCTTCCGAGACGTGTCGGACGCCTCGCGGCTCCTGTCGCGATCTTCTCGATCGTCTACTTCGGCGTGCTGATCTATGCACCCCTGCGGCTGGCGACCCTGTTGTTCCCGATCTGGGCGCCGGGCACGCCGGAACTGCTCGTGCTGATCGTCGGGCCCATTCTCGGCCGCGTCGCGCACGAACTGCGACCCTCGCCCGCCACGCGCCGTCTCGCGGCGGCCTCGCTCACCTGGCTCGGCTGCGCGTTCCTGCTCTGGCTCCTGCTGATGCCCTTCGAGCTCCTCGCGCTCGTCGTGGATCCGGATCCGCGCGAGGCGGGCGTGCTGATCGCCGCGATCTGGACCGCGCTGTGCATCGTCGCCCTCGTCGGTGCGCAGCGTCTGGAGATCAGGCACCTGACGCTGCCGGCGCCGACGCTGACGCGAGCGGCGCGCCTCGTCCAGATCAGCGATGTGCACATCGGCTCCCGTGCCGGCGCTTTCCTCGATCGGGTGGTCGAGCGGCTGCTGCCGCTCCGGCCCGATGTCGTGCTGATCACCGGTGATCTCGTCGACTTCGGACGCGTGCCCGCGGCGGAACTCGCGGCGCTGGCCCGCATCGAGGCGCCGGTCTTCTTCTGTATCGGCAATCACGAACGCTACGTGGATTGCGACGCGATCTGCGCGCGCCTCGAGCGCCATGGCGTGCGCGTGCTGCGCGACGCGGTGGACGTCTCCCTGGGCGGTTTCGTGCTCGTGGGCATCGACGATGCGGAGCGCCGCACGCGCGTCCGGGAGGGCCTCGCACAGCTCGCCCCGCTGCCCCTGGGCTACCGGATCCTGCTCTACCATCGTCCCGACGGCCTCGAGGACGCCGCCGCCGCGGGCATCGACCTCATGCTCTGCGGGCACACGCACGCCGGCCAGATCATGCCCTTCGGCTACCTCGTCCGGCGCTTCTTCCCCCGTATCCAGGGGCTCTACCAGGTCGAGGCGACGCGTCTCTACGTGTCGCCGGGCACCGGAACCTGGGGACCTGTCATGCGGCTCGGGACCAGCAACGAGATCACCTGCATCGATCTTCAGCCCGCGTCGGACTGAGCCTTCTTCGTGTGGCGCGTCGGCGCCGCGGTCAACGGATCCTCCGGCCAGGGATGCTTTCCGTAGCGGCCGCGCATCTCCTTGCGCACTTCCGGGTAGACGTCACGCCAGAAGGTCGCGAGGTCCTGGGTGACCTGGAGCGGTCGCCCGGCCGGGGACAACAGGTGGATCGACAGGGGGACCTTGCCGTTCGCGACGGCTGGCGTCTCCGTCTGGCCGAACATCTCCTGCAGTTTCACCGCGAGCACCGGCGGGTCCACGCTGTAGTCGACGGCGATGCTCGAGCCGGAGGGCACGGCGAGGCG
Source organism: Pseudomonadales bacterium (assembly GCA_036351675.1). GTDB lineage: Bacteria > Pseudomonadota > Gammaproteobacteria > Pseudomonadales > Azotimanducaceae > JAZBPO01. The sequence goes on along the minus strand of JAZBPO010000257.1, from coordinate 2,250 downwards.
CCGCGGCGCGAGCCGGTCCAGGGCCTGCTGCTGTGGCCACTCGAGCAGTGCGGTGAGGCACGCCACCAGGTCGATGCGCCGTAGGTCACCGAGCCGCTTCACGCTCGTGAGCCAGGGTGCGAGCCAGCCGTCCAGGGACTCGAGGAGCGCGTCGTCGGAGAGATCCGGCCAGTCGCCGTCCGGCTCGACGCGACGCAGCAGCGCGATGCGATCGCGCAGTTCGCGAGCGGGCCGTTTCCAGTCCAACAGCGTCAGACCGCGCGCGCGCACGGCATCGAGCAGGGCCTGTTCCCGCAGGCCTTCCGGAAGGGGCTCGATGCGCGCACGCGACAGCACCAGAGCGCCGATGCGCCGCTGGCGCTCCGCGACGAAGCGATCGCCGCCGCGCTCCCACTCCGTCACGGTCTTCTCGCGGACGAGCTGCGCGAGCGGGCCGTCGAAGAGAGCCGGGTCGAGGGCGGCGGCGAGGCCGATCACGTCGCCCTGGCGGCGGGCGGCGCCGCCCACGTCCGCTACGGCGAGCCAGCTCTCGCGCCCGAGGCGCTGAGGGCCGTCGAGGTTCGCACTGCGGCCGTTCGCGAGCTGATAGCCACCCGATCGTCGCTTGCGCGCCACGCGATCGGGCCAGCCGTAGGCGACGAGGGCACCGACGGTGGCCGCGCCGGTCCCGTCCGCCATCACCGCGAGGCGGTCCAGGCGCGTCTGGTACTGCTCGGCGCCCCGGAGGACGCGCGCGCGCCAGCCACGCGCACTGCGCGGGCAGTCCGTCGTGCCATCGAGCAGGGCCAGGCGCGTGGCCAGATCCGCGTCGTCGCGACCTAGCGGATCGCGTTCCTCCAGCAGCGCGGCGAGGCGGCAGGCCGTGTCCGGGGCCCCGGCGCGCGCGCCGGCCAGCAGCAGACGCGCGACGCGCGGGTGTGCGCCGAGTGCGGCCATGGCCTCGCCGTCCTTCGTGAGCGCCGCCGCGCCGCCTGCGCGGTCGAGTGCGCCCAGGGCGGCGAGCAGATCCAGGGCCTGCCGCCAGGCGCCCCGTGGCGGCGCGTCGAGCCAGGTGAGTTCCGCCGGATCCGCGACACCCCAGGCGAGAAGTTGCAGGGCGAGGCCGGCGAGGTCGGCGCCGCGGATCTCCGGTTCCGTGGTCGCCGCGAGCTGTTCGTGCTGCTGAGCGGACCAGAGGCGATAGCAGACGCCCGGTCGCAGGCGCCCGGCGCGGCCCGCGCGCTGCTCGGCGGCGTCGCGCGCGATGCGGCGCAATGCCAGACGAGTCATGCCGCTGCGCGGATCGAAGGCCGGCTGGCGCGCGAAGCCGGCGTCGATCACGACGTCCACGCCCTCGATCGTGAGGGAGGTCTCGGCGATGTTCGTCGCGAGGACGATCTTGCGCTCCGCGGCGGGCGCGATGGCGTGGCGCTGTGCGGCGAGGTCGAGGCCACCGTGGAGCGGCCGCAGCTCGGCGTCGCCACAGCGGCCCTCGAGGGCCTCGGCGGTGCGGCGGATCTCGCCCTCGCCTGGCAGGAACACGAGCTGGCTGCTCTCTGGGTGTGTGCGCAGTGCGTCGAGGACCGCCGGCACCACGCGCTCGACGATCCGCTCCCGGGGGCTCGCGGCGGCGCCGTAGCAGACGCGCACCGGATACTGGCGGCCCTCGGAGCGGATCACCGGCGCGTTTCCGAGCAGGCGGGCGACCGCTTCGACGTCCAGTGTCGCCGACATCACGAGGAGGCGCAGCGGATCGTCGTCGCGGAACAGCTCGCGACCGGCGAGCGTCAGCGCGAGGGCGAGGTCGCCGTCGAGGCTGCGCTCGTGGAACTCGTCGAAGATCACCGCGGCGTAGCCGGCGAGGGCCGGATCGGTCTGCAGCATGCGCGTCAGCACGCCTTCCGTGACCACCTCGATCCGGGTCCGGGCCGAGACGCGTGTTTCCAGGCGCATGCGGTAGCCGACGGTCTCGCCGACACGCTCGCCGAGCAGCTCCGCCATGCGGTGGGCGACGGACCGGGCGGCGATACGCCGCGGCTCGAGCATCAGGATGCTGCGGTCTGCGGCCCAGCGCGCGTCCAGCAGGGCGAGGGGCACGAGCGTGCTCTTGCCGGCTCCCGGGGGCGCCTGCAGCACCGCGTCACCGGCCGCGAGGGTGGCGCGCAGCGCATCGAGGCTGGCGAGGACGGGGAGATCGGCGGTGCCGGGCAGCTGTGCGGGGTCCATGGCGAGTTGTGGGTCGGGTCGGCGGGCCGGCTGCGGAGGTACCGC
>JAZBPO010000256.1:0-4615 GCA_036351675.1 Pseudomonadales bacterium | reverse complement strand
GCCCCGGCGCCGCGCACGGACTTCCCGCCCGTCGTGCTCGTCGTCGCGGGACTCCTGGTGGGCTACGGCACCCGCCTCGGATCGGGCTGCACCTCGGGACACGGCGTCTGCGGCATGGCCCGCTTCTCCGTGCGCTCCTTCGTGGCCGTCGGGACCTTCCTGCCGGCGGGCATGCTCACCGTCTGGGTCGTCCGGCACGTCGCGGGGGGCTTCTGATGACCGATCAGCGCGCGGCCCTCGCGGCCCTCCTCGCAGGTGTTCTCTTCGGCATCGGTCTCGCCGTCTCGCAGATGGTCGACCCGGAGAAGGTGCTCGCCTTCCTCGACGTCGCCGCCGTCGCCGACGGCGCCTGGGACCCGTCCCTCGTGCTCGTCCTGTGTGCCGCCGTCGGCACCAACCTCGTCGGCTATCGGCTCGTGCTGCGGCGGCCCGCACCGCGCTTCGCCGAGCGCTTCTTCCTGCCGACGCGCAGCGACGTCGATCCGCGCCTCGTCGGCGGCTCGGCCCTGTTCGGCATCGGCTGGGGCCTCGCCGGCTACTGCCCGGGACCGGCCCTCGCGGCGCTGAGCCACGGCAGCCTCGACGCGCTCTGGTTCACCGGCGCCATGCTCGTCGGCATGTTCGCGTTCCAGAAGACCGAGTCGGAAGGCACGCCCGCCGCGGCACGCTGAGGGCCGCTGTGAGAAGCTCCGCCCTCGCGTCGCGAAGGCGCGGGGGACGCAGAACCGGAACAGGGCTTCCACGAGCCCGTGGGAGGCCCGGACCTTGAGCGAAGCGCAGCAGGCGGCGGATGCCGCGCGTCCCCCGCGCGCAGGTGCCTACGCGCACCTGGTGCTCGCGGTCCTGGTGCTCGTCTACGTTCTCAACTTCGTGGACCGCAACATCCTCTCGATCCTCGCGGAGGACATAAAGGCCGACCTCGGCGTGTCCGACGCGGAGATCGGCTTCCTCTACGGCACGGCCTTCGCAGTGTTCTATGCGGTCTTCGGCATCCCGCTCGCGCGTTTCGCCGACGTCTGGGTGCGTCGTTCGCTCGTCTCCGTGGGCCTGCTGTTCTGGTCCGCCATGACCGCCGCCTCCGGCCTCGCGCGGAGCTTCCCGGTGCTCGCCTCCTTCCGCGTGGGCGTCGGCATCGGCGAAGCGAGCGCCTCGCCCGCGGCCTATTCGATGCTCTCGGACTACTACCACCCACGGCACCGGGCGACGGTGATCGGCATCTACTCCTCCGGCGTGTACATCGGTGGCGGCGTGGGCCTGATCATCGGCGGCGTGATCCTCGACGGCTGGGCCGATGCTTTCCCGGACCGCGGCAGCGCGCCGCTTGGCCTCGCCGGCTGGCAGGCGGCCTTCATGGCCGTGGGCCTGCCCGGCGTGCTGCTCGCCGGCATCGTGCGTCTGTTGCGGGAACCGCGGCGTGGTCAGAGCGAAGGATTGCGGTCGAGCGAGCACCCCGCTCCCTTTCGAGTTCTCTTCGATGAACTCGGCGCCGTGATACCGCCGTTCACGGCATGGAGCGTGTGGCGCAACGGTGCCTCCCTGCCGCTCAATCTCGCCGTCGCCGTGGGCGTGACGATCGCGGCCTGGGGACTGATCGAACTGACCGGCAGCGTGGCCCAGTGGTGTGCCATCGCCCTCGCGGGCTACATCACCTTCTCCTGGGTCCAGGGGCTGAAGGCGCGCGACGCTGCGACGCACGCGATGATGTTCCGCTCGAAGGCCCTGATCTTCACGACCATCGCCTTCCCGACGATCGCCTTCGTCACCTACGGCACCAGCTTCTGGACCGCGCCCTTCCTCATGCGCGTCCATGACGCCTCGGCCGGTGACGTCGGCTGGTACGTCGGCGCCGGCAACGCGCTCGGGGGGCTCGTCGGTGTCGTCTCCGGCGGTTTCCTCGCCGATCGTCTCAAGGAACGCTTCGTGAACGGCCGTCTGTGGATCGGCTTCGTCACGATCGCCGGCACGGCGCCACTCGTGCTCTGGATGCTCTACACGGACTCGCTCGTCACGGCCTACTGGCTCAATTTCGCCTATCACGTCCCCGCCGCCATGTGGGTGTCCATCGCACCCACCACGGCGAACGATCTGGTGATGCCGCGCATGCGCGCCGTGGCCGGCGCCTGGTTCCTGCTGATGAACACGCTCATCGGGCTCGCCCTCGGGCCCTATCTCATGGGGCGCCTGTCGGACTACTTCGCCCGTGGTGGCACGGATCCGGGCGCGGCGCTCACCGACGCCATCGCCTGCGGCCTCGGCATCTTCGTGCTCACGGGCGTCTTCCTGGTCCTCGCCATGCGCCATCTGCCCGGCGACGAGGCCTCGCGCCTCGCACGCGCGGAGGCCGTGGGCGAGCGCTTCGAGTCGGCCTGACCTGCAGCACCGGGGTGCTCACAGCGCCCGGACGAGATCTCCGAACTTCCGAACGGCCATGGCGTACATGGAGAAGTCGCCGGCCTCCTCGCGCAGCACCTCCGCGACGATGCGCGCCCAGTCCGCCGAGAAGGCGTCGTGAGCGGACTGCCAGTCCGCGAGGTGTTCGCCGTCGCGCAGCACGCAACCGCACAAGGTGCCCGTGTGCGTGACGAGATCGTCGAGTAGCGCGTCGCGCTCCATGGCCTGCCAGAGTGACTGCGGATCGATGCCGGCGATGGCCGTGGAGAGCTGATCGAGGCGCAGGCGCCGGGCGAGCTCCACGTACAGCGGACCCACGGCCTCGAGGGGACTGTCGGCCTGCTGCGCGGTGTCGATGATGGCGAGTGACGCGACCTGATTGCCCGCGTCGACGCCGAGCACGGCCAGGTCCTCCGGTACGCCCTCGGCGATCAGGGCATCGCGCCGCCCACCGATCTCGGCGCCCTGATCGGCGGCTGCGCGTACCCAGGTCTCGGCGAGCTGTGCGGCAGGCTCGGCGAAGGCCGCGACGAGCGCGGCCGGATCGAGACGCTCCCGGCGATGGCGCAGGAACCAGCGGCAGGCGCGCCGACCCAGACGCATGATCGCGAGCATGAGGGCGTCCCGCGTCTCCATGGGGACGCCGTGCAGGGCCTCGATGCGGCGGAAGCGTTCGGCGATGGCGAATACTTCGCGCACGACGAGCCAGGCGCGTACCACCTGCTCCACCGACGCGCCCGTGTACTCCTGCAGCTGCACGGGAAAGGTCACGCCCATGTGATGGACGAGGTCGTTCGCGATCTGCGTCGCGACGATGTGCGCGTGCACGTAGTGCTCGCCATAGCGCTCGGAGAAGCGTTCGTTGAAGACCTGCGGGAACTCCGCGTCCGCGAAGCGCTGGGCGAAGGGGTCCCGGACGATCTCCGCATCCACGAGCCGGGACTTCACGAAGGCCTTCGCGTAGGCGAGCAGCACCGCGAGCTCCGGGCGCGTCAGCCCTCCGCCGGCGCGCACCCGTGCAGCGAGTTCCTCGGCGTCGGGGAGCTGCTCGAGATGGCGATCGAGCCCCTGCTCCGCCTCCATGCGCGCCACGAAGCGCTGGTACTCGCCGAGGCGCCCGCGCGCGTGCCGGTCGATGAGGGCGAGGGCCTGAGCCTGGCGATAGTTGTTCGTCAGCACGAGCTCCGCGACATCGTCGGTCATGGCCTCGAGCAGGAGGTTGCGCTGCTTCTCCGTGAGGTCGCCGGCGGCCATGACCTCGCCGAGCAGCAGCTTGATGTTCACCTCGTGGTCCGAGCAGTCGACGCCGCCGGAGTTGTCGATGAAGTCCGTGTTCAGGGCCACGCCGGCGAGTGCCGCCTCCACCCGCCCGAGCTGCGTGAGACCGAGGTTGCCGCCTTCGCCGACGACGCGGCAGCGCAGCTCCGAGCCGTTCACGCGCAGCGCGTCGTTGGCCTTGTCCCCGACGTCGGCGTGGGTCTCGCTGCTCGCCTTCACGTAGGTGCCGATGCCACCGTTCCAGATCAGGTCCACGGGTGCCTTGAGCAGTTCGTGGATCAGTTCGTCCGGCGTGAGGCGCTCGGCGCGGAGGCCGAACACCGCGCGCATCTCCGCCGTGATCGCGATGGACTTCGCCTGTCGGGAGAAGACACCGCCCCCGGACGAGATCAGCGATCGATCGTAGTCGGCCCAGTTCGAGCGCGGCAGCGCGAACAGGCGCTGACGCTCGGCGTAGCTCGCGCCGAGGTCCGGGTCCGGATCGACGAAGACGTGCAGATGATTGAAGGCGGCGACCAGGGCGATGGTCTCCGATTGCAGCATGCCGTTCCCGAACACGTCTCCGGACATGTCGCCGATGCCGATGGCGCTGACGCGATCGCGTTGCACGTCGACGCCGAGCTCCCGGAAATGGCGCTGGACGGAGACCCAGGCGCCCCGGGCCGTGATGGCCATCGCCTTGTGGTCGTAGCCCTGACTGCCGCCGGATGCGAAGGCGTCGCCGAACCAGAAACCGTACTCGGCGGCGATGCCGTTGGCGATGTCCGAGAAGGTGGCCGTGCCCTTGTCCGCGGCGACCACGAGATAGGGGTCGTCGCCGTCGTGGCGGCGCACGTCCGGCGGCGCCACGACGACACCGCCGACGCGGTTGTCCGTGAGGTCGAGCAGGCCGCGGATGAAGGTCGAGTAGCAGGCGACGCCGAGGGCCTGGCGCGCGTCGCGATCG